>JAJEEZ010000354.1:0-16931 GCA_022820705.1 Candidatus Latescibacterota bacterium
GGCTGTAGGATGTCGGCTCAACATTGAGTTGATCCCTGATTGACCCGTCTAAGGTCGTACATGAACGTGGGTCAGTCCCACCTGACCTTTCTATAGCGGCTTAGTAGCCCTTGGCCTCATTTGATGTAGAAGGAAGATAGCTCAATGAATACTACACAAGAGACAGAATTTGATTATCAAGCGTATATGAGAGAAAGCACCCGAGGGCCAAGTGAAATCAATCGCGGAACCAAGGCGCGTGAAAAACGACGCGAGGCTGCCAAGGCGCGGATTTCTCAAAAACTACAACAAGGCGAAGGAACAACGATGACATACGAAACACAAAACTTCAAAATTCCCAATCAGTCTGATGACTACTCGGAATGCTCGCACTTCGTCACTACTACTATTGAAGCGATTATTAAAGAAGCCATTGAACAAGAAAAAAATAAAATTTTTATCAATACAAATTTAAAGTTCGGTCTCCCGATGGAGAATATCAATAAGATCGCTGGGCCATTTGTTGAAGCATGGGCTGCCCAAACGTTTTATGATGCCCTCGAAGATAAGAATAATAAATATCAATTAATCAATGTAGAAGCAGTTGAACGCCTACACATGGCGGATATCATATTACAATTCCAGAAGCAAAGAAAACTTGAAAGTGGCGTGACGGCAGAGGTTGATGTTAAGGCAACATCAGAGGACATAGAATCTAGTGGGAAGTCGCCGAATATCACTTCATACGCTCGTATTCGCACTGCCTATATTGAAGACTCCGATTACATATTTGTCATTCTTTCTCTGAAACACCGCGTATATTCAAAGCGTAATAAAACTACAGGATTGATGGATGGAATCATGGAAGTTGTTTCGTATAATGCTTATGACCTCAAATATCTGTCTTCAAGTGACATAAGCTATAATCCTGCGCTTGGAACGGGACAAATCCAAGTACGGGATATTCACTACGTTGAACTTGAAGAAAGAACCACATGGGAGTTCTGTCAGTTGCTCGATCAGAAATACCTTCAGTCTGATCGGCGGTCATTTGAGCAATGGCTTGAATTAGCCAATAAAAATGGATGGATAAAATCTGATGATTAAACAAAAGATAATTTTAGGAGAAGCCGTCTCTGAAATGCAAAAACTCGACACTGAGACTGTTGACCTTATCATTGCCGATCCCCCTTATAATCTGGGAAAAGACTATGGTAATAATCGTGATACTAAAGACTTTACAGAATACTTAGCATTCTCAAAAAATTGGATCAAAGAAGCGCATAGGCTCCTAAAGGTCGATGGAACGATTTATGTTTTTATGGGATTCCGATTTATTTCCTCTCTTTATGATCTCCTAGATAGAGAATTAGGAATGTTCTTCAATAGCTGGATCGTGTGGCACTATACGCAAGGAATAGGAAAAAAGAAAGGCTTTTCCCCTCGGCACGACGATATTCTAATGTTCACAAAAACAAAGGATTTTACTTTTAATTTAGACAATATTCGCGTACCCCAAAAATACTACCGTGAACGCAACAACATGCGAGGGGCAAATCCAGGGGATGTTTGGGAATTTTCGCACGTTCACTACTGCAATGAGAATAGACAGAATCACCCAACTCAAAAACCGGAAGGGCTGATGGAGCGAATGATATTAGCCTCAAGCAATGAAGGATCGCTAGTTCTCGACCCATTCTTGGGTAGTGGAACCACACTCAGGGTATGTCAACAGCTCAATCGAGTCGGCGTCGGAATTGAATTGAACCCCGACTACGTAAAAATGTCGCAAGAACGCTTGCAAAAAGAGTTTGTAGGATTCGATAGTATTGATCCAAGAATGGAGCGCGTTCCTCTTGATTTGCGTAACGAGTCTATTAGAAAGGCGTATCTCGAAAATCATAAACATTGGTTTTTGCGCGGCCATGAGAACGCTCTTAGCGATTTTGAAAAGTCCGTTGAGTCTCTTTATCCAGATAAACCGAAAGAACCTACACAACTGACATTACTCGAACAAAAAGAGCAATATAAAACCCAATAAAGCTCTACAAGTTGGGACGGTTGTCCTCGGCCTCGCCCTCCCCTCGGTACGCCAACATATCCTCGTAGCGCAGCCCCGTGCCCCCGAAAATATCTAGCGCCGCTCCCACCGTAAAATCCAATTTCCCTTGGCCGAGCTTGCGGAGGACCGCGATGTCCTCGGTGCTGCTCACGCCGCCGGCGTACGTCGTCGGGATGGGCGCGATCTCGCCCAAGAGCGCGACGAGTTCGGCATCGATCCCTTGCTGCTTGCCTTCGACCCCAGTGGCGTGAATGAGGAATTCGCTGCAAGACTCGGCGAGGAGCGCCAAGTTGTCCGCGCTGATAGCAAAATCCGTGGCCTTTTGCCAGCGGTCGGTCATCACCACGTAGCGCCCGTCGCGGTTGCTGCAACTGAGATCTAAGACCAGTTGCTCGCGCCCGACCGCAGCTACCATTTGCGCCAGTCGGTCGTGGTGGAGCTGGCCGTCGCTGAAGACGTAGGAAGTGACGATCACCTGCGCGGCACCACGACTGAGCCACGTCGCCGCGTTGTCGGGGCGGATGCCGCCGCCGATCTGCAAGCCTCCGGGGAAGGCAGCCAGCGCCTGTGCGGCTGCGTCCTCGTTGCCTGGGCCGAGCATGATGACGTGGCCGCCGAAGAGTTGGTCGCGGCCATAGCGCGCCGCAAAGTACGCCGGAGGATGGGGGGCGATGAAGTGGGTTTGGGGGGCGCTGCCGTCGCGTAGGCTGGTGCCGACGATCTGTTTGACTTGCCCCTCGTGCAGGTCGATGCAGGGCCGAAAGCGCATCAGCGGTCGCAGCGGTACTCTGCGAGTGCGTCCTCGTCGAGGGTGACGCCGAGGCCCGGGCCGGCTGGCGGAAGGATGTACCCGTCGGCGATGGGTAGTTTTTCGCGGATGACGTCGCCGCTGTGATAGACGCAGCCATTCACGTCGCTGGCGTAGCCCAAGTTGGGCATGGCAAAGGCGAGGTGAGCCTGGGCCGCGGTGCCGATCCCCAGCTCGGGCATACTGCCGATGATACAGGGCAGGCGCGCTGCCTCGGCAATGGCGAAGATGCGCGCAGCCGCACCCAAGCCGCCGGCTTCCGACACATACACGTTGAAGACATCGACAGCTTGGTGGCGGACGCAGTTGAGGGCGTCGGCCGGAGTCCAAACGCTTTCGTCGGCCATGATGGGCAGCGAGACGCGCTCGCGGACAAAGCGTAGCCCCTCTAAGTCGTCGGCTGCTAGGGGCTGCTCGACTAACTCCAAGTCAAAATCCGAGATTGCTTCGATGCTGCGCACGGCTTCCTTGGCGGAGGACCAGCCCATGTTGGCATCTACGCGCAGGACGATCTCGCTGCCTATTGCGCCGCGCACGGCTGCGAGCACGGCTAGGTCGGCGCGAAGGTCTCGCCCGATCTTGGCCTTGAGAGTCTTGTACCCTTGCGCCACTAGGCTTTGGGCTTGGGCGGCGATGGCCTCGGGGTCGCCCATGGACAGCGAATGGCTCAGCAACACGCGGTCGCGGACTTGGCCGCCCAGCAGTTGGTAAACGGGTACATCGCAGGCTTTGCCGACCAAGTCGTAGAGGGCCATTTCAATGCCGGCCTTGGCCGGGAAGGAGCGGTGTAGGACTTGATTCATGCGGTCGGCGATCTCGCGGATGCGGCGCGGGTCTAGGCCGCAGAGCATGTCGGCGAGCAGCCCGTTGATGGCTTCGCTTTCTCCGCGTCCGCGGCGGTCCCAGATGCTAGAGGCTTCACCGAGGCCGGTGAGGCCGGCATCGGTGTGGATCAAGACGACGGCGTTTTCAGAGGCTTGGTGCGTGCCGAGGCTGCTTTGGAATGGCTGCGGTCTGGGCACGCGCACGGGGATGGCTTCGACGTGAGTGATTTTCATGGGATTAGGTGGCGATAGATGCTGAGGGTGGTATTGCCGTAGGCTCGCTGCTCGGTAAGCGCGAGGTGCCCACTCTGCTCGGGCACGTCTAGGTCGATCTGGTGCTGCACGAATAGCAGGCCCTCGTCGTTAAAGAGCGGGGATTCCCCGAGGGCTTCGATGAGGCCGAGCAGGAGCGGGGCACCGCAGTAGCGAGCGTGGTACGGGGGATCGGCGTACACGATGTCGAAGCGGCGGTCGGCCGCTGCCAATTGCGGGATGAGGTGTTGAGCCTTGACCGAGTGCAGGCCCTCGACGCCAGCCTTCCATTGGTAGAGTAGCGAGCGGATCTGCCGCCGCCGTTGGTGATCTGGCTCGTTGATCTCGACGCTCGCGCCCCGGCTCAGCGCTTCAAGTCCCATTTGGCCCGAGCCCGCACACAAGTCGAGGAAGGTGCGGCCCTTTAAGTTGGGGCCGAGCATGGAGAATACGGCTTCTTTGAGGCGCGTGGAGGTGAGGCGGATCTGGCGCAGGCGTCGCCCGGAGGGAATCTGCCGACCGCGATAGGTGCCAGTGACAATGCGCACGGCTAAGCTCTAAGTTGGAGTTAATATAGACAAAAAAGTATCGCGGTTAGGGACAGCAGCGTCAAGTTGTGGGTTGCGGGCGCTGAGGGAAGTTTGAAGTTTGAATTAAGGTATTCTTCTCTGAGGAATTCGATGGGAGGTATAATCAAGCAATGGTCACAGAACAATACGATGTCGTCGTCGCAGGGGCCGGTGGCATGGGCAGTGCCGCGCTCTACCACTTGGCGCGCCGCTGCGTGCGCGTCTGCGCTGTAGAGCGCTTTGGCATAGCCCACGACCGGGGATCTTCGCACGGAGATACCCGCATCATTCGCAAAGCCTATATGGAGCATCCCGACTACGTGCCCCTGTTGCACCGAGCTTACGAGTTGTGGGAGGAGCTAGAGGCCGAAGAAACGGGGGAACTCTTTGCCCGCGTCGGACTGCTAGTGGCGGGCGATCCCGCCGCGGAGGCGATGCAGGGGCAGGCGGCCTGTTATCAAGCGCACGACCTGCCGCACGAACAGCTCGATGCGGCAGCCATTGCCGCGCGCTATCCAAGCTTGGCTTTTCCTGATGAGTGGAATGGGTTTTACGACCCCCTAGGCGGTTTTCTCCGAGTCGAGGACTGCGTCCGCCGACATGCCGCGTTGGCCCAACAGCACGGCGCGAAGCTCTACACTGGGGAGGTTATGCTGTCTTGGAAGAGCGAGGGCGAAGGAGTGGTAGTGGAGACTGAGCGACGGCGTTTGCTCGCCACGCGGTTGGTGTTGGCGACAGGGGCTTGGGCGGTGCCGGAACTATGCCGGCTGGGTGTGGCAGCGTGCGCAGTGCGCAAGGTGCTGTTGTGGTACCAGGGACGCGGCGTGGAGCAGTACGCGCGTGGCGCGTTCCCCTGTTTCTTCATCGCCGACGGCGAACAGTACTTCTATGGTTTCCCCGCGGAAGCGCCGTGGGTCCTAAAATTGGCCGAGCACAATGTGTCGCACGACCCGGTGGACGACCCGCTCCAGCTCAATCGTGCACTGGCTGAAGGCGATCAGCCCTGCGTCCTCGATTTTCTCGCGCGATACTTTCCTGCGCTGCAACCAGAATTGAGTAAATACGCCGTCTGCATGTATTCGCTGACGCCGGATAAGAACTTTGTCTTGGACATCCACCCCGAATGCCCAGCCGTGGTGCTCGGGGCGGGCTTTTCCGGCCACGGCTTCAAATTCTCTCCGGTAGTGGGCGAAATCTTGGCTGAATTGGCGCTGGAAGGCGATACCCAGCATCCCATCGAATTCCTGCGCCTTTCTCGTTTTGCACAAAGGAGGTCGTAAATGGATCTAGGACTGAAAGACAAAATTGCGCTGATAACTGGAGGGAGTCGGGGGATCGGCCGGGCGATTGCGTTGGCGCTGGCCAACGAGGGATGCAAGGTGGCGATTTGCGCCCGCGACCAAGAGCCGCTCGAACGCGCATTGCAGCAGGTGCGGGCGACTGGGGCCGAAGCCATTGCCGAGGTCGCCGACGTGCGCTCGCGGCCGGAGGTGGAGGCCGTTGTCAAGCGCTGCGCGGCCGAATGGGGCGGTGTCGATATCTTGGTCAACAATGTGGGTGGAGCGGCTGGCGAACAGAGCCTGCTCGAAACCGCTGATGAGGACTGGGTGGAGACCTTTGATCTAAATGTGTTCCACGCCGTGCGCACGACGCGGGCGGCCCTGCCCTACATGCGGCAGCGAGGCGGGGGCGCGGTGGTGATCGTCTCGTCAATCTCGGGGTGGAAGCCCGGGCCTAAGTCCCAATACGGAAGCGCAAAGGCCGCGGAGATTTTTCTCGCTGGTGCGCTGGCGCTGGAATTGGCCGAATGCGGGGTGCGGGTCAACGCGGTTGCGCCGGGGTCGATATTTTTCCCCGGCGGTGGGTGGGCGCGTTTTCAGGAGGAGCAGCCCGAGCACTTTGCACAGTTTGTAGAACGAGAATTTCCCGCCGGGCGGTTGGGGACGCCAGAAGAGGTGGCGGATGTGGTGGCGTTTCTGGTGTCCGAGCGCGCGAATTGGATCAATGGAGCGATGATTCCCGTGGATGGGGCGCAAGGGCGGCCGACGGCGTTTTGATGGGCGTTGATTGCGCGCAATCAACGCAGCAGGACGAGCTTGCGCGCCTCACCCCTGAAACAGCGACAGCGCCCCATCGACGTACATCTCGGTCCCCGTGATATAGCTGGCCTCGTCCGACGCCAAGAAGAGAATGGCGTTGGCGACCTCCTCGGCGCTGGCAGCGCGTTGTTGGAGGGGAATCATGCCCTGGGGGAACTCGCGGGGGATGCGGATTTTGTCGATGTTGCGGGGGAAAGTGTTCTCGCCGATGCTGGTTTTGGTGGCACCAGGGCAGACGACGTTGATGCGGATGTCCCACTGCGCCAATTCGACCGCGGCCATTTTGGCGAAGGTGACTTGGGCGGCTTTGGAGCAGGAATACGAGGTGAAGCCGAAGTTGGAGAAGATGCGGTTGCCATTGACCGAGGAGACGACGACGATGCTGCCGCCTCCGGCAGCGCGCAGGTGGGGGATGGCGTATTTGACGGTGAGGAAGGTGCCGCGCACGTTGATGTTGTGCGTCTGATCCCATTCCTCGGGGGTGATGTCCTCGATGGGGGCGAAGACTCCGTTGATGCCGGCGTTGGGCACGACGATGTCGAGGCGGCCCCAACGCTCGATAGTGGCGGCCACTAGTCCGGCGACGTGTTCGGCGTTAGCTACGTCGCCGGGCAAGGCCAGCGCTTGGCCGCCTAGTCCCTCGATTTCGGCGACAGCTTCCTCGCAGCGCTCGGCGCGGCGGGCCGTCAGCGCGATGTTGGCTCCTTCGCGGGCCATGGCCACGGCCGCGGCCCGGCCGATGCCGCTGCTGCCGCCGGTGATGAGGGCCACTCTGTCCTTCAGCTTCATGTCGATCTCCTAAGTTGACGAAAAAATGTGAGCGGAATATCATTGGAAGCCCCTAAAATACACCCAACGAAAATGGAGACAAGAATGGAAGAAAACGTGAACACGCACTCTCGTCCCTCGGACCTGAAGATCACGGATCTGCGCGTCGCCAATCTGCGCGGGGCACCGTTCCGCGCGACGATCATCCGCATCGATACCAATCAGGGGATCTCTGGCTACGGCGAGGTGCGCGACGGCGGCAGCCCGACCTACGCGTTGATGCTCAAAAGCCGCTTGCTTGGCGAAAATCCCTGCAACGTCGATAAGCTCTTCCGCAAGATCAAACAATTCGGCCACCACGCGCGCCAAGCCGGTGGCGTCTGCGGCGTCGAGATGGCGCTGATGGACCTAGCGGGCAAAGCCTATAATGTGCCGGCCTACCAACTGGCTGGCGGCAAGTTCCGCGACCGGATCCTCTGCTACTGCGATACCCCTACGCGAAGCGACGGCCGGGAGATGGGACAGTTGCTCAAGGAGCGGATGGAGCGAGGGTTTAAGTTCCTCAAAATGGACGTTGGCATTGGGTTACTACGGGGGATCGAAGACGCGCTGATCGCCCCGCCGGGCATGTTGGAAAGCCGAGACGTCATGCACCCGTTTACGGGGATCCAGATTACCAACAAGGGCATCGACATCCTCTGCGAATACGTGGCGCAAGTGCGCGAGGTAATCGGTTATGAAATTCCCTTGGCCGTCGATCACTTCGGCCACATTGGCGTCGAGTCCTGCATCCGCTTGGGCAAGGCACTGGATCAGTTCAGTCTAGCTTGGTACGAGGACATGATCCCTTGGCAGTTGCCCGACCAGTGGCAGCGGCTTGCAGAGGCCGTGGATACGCCCGTATGCACGGGCGAGGATATCTATCTCAAGGAAAACTTCCTGCCCCTCTTCGAGCGGCGCGCCATTGCCGTCGCTCACCCGGACTTGGCCTCTTCCGGCGGAATCCTCGAGACCAAAAAGATCGGCGATTTGGCGCAGGAGCACGGCATTGCCATGGCGCTACACATGGCCATGTCGCCGGTGGCGGCATTGGCTTCGGTGCATTGCGCCGCGGCGACGGAAAACTTCATGGTGCTCGAAAACCACTCGGTCGATCAGCTAGAACAGTGGAGCAGCTTGGTCGAGGGCTTGCCGGTGCCCCTGATTGAGGACGGGCACATTGCGGTGCCGGAGGGGCCGGGGCTGGGTTTTAGCGGCCTCAACGAAGAAGTGCTGCGGTCGTTTGCCGACCCAGACCAGCCGGAGATATTCGGCCCCACCGACGAGTGGGACGACGAGCGGCCGCACGACCGCTTGTGGAGCTAAAAATGGCCTACGACATCGCCGTGCTCAAAGGCGACGGCATCGGACCGGAGGTCATGGACGAGGCCCTAAAGGTGCTCAATGCGTTGGGAACTCCTGCTCTTGCCTTCGTCGAGTATCCGTGTGGCGCGGGGTGCTATCTGGAGCAAGGGGATCCGCTACCGGAGGCGACGGTGGAAGGATGTCGTCAGGCGGATGCGGTGCTGTTGGGAGCGATGGGCCTGCCGCACGTGCGCTGGCCGGACGGGACGGAGATGCGGCCACAAGTCGATTTGCGGTTCCAACTGGATCTGTACGCGGGGGTGCGGCCGATTTACCTCTATGCGGCCGCGCATACTCCGCTCAAAGGCTTAGAGACGGGCGATATTGATTTCGTCATTCTGCGCGAGAACGTCGAGGGGCTTTTTGCCTCCATGAACGGCGGCATCCAGTTGCGCGGCGAAGTAGCCATGGACTCTATGGTCATTACGCGCACGGGCACGGAGCGCGTGGTGCGCTACGCCTTTGAGCTGGCGCGGCAGCGCGGTCGGACGCCGATGAAGGTAACGTGCGTTGACAAGGCCAACGTCTTCCGCTCGATGGCCTTCTTCCGCAGCGTGTACGACGAGGTGGCTGCCGACTACCCAGATGTCGAACGAGACTACGCGTACATCGACGCACTGAGCATGTACTTGGTGCAGCAACCGGCGGGATACGACGTGCTGGTTACTGAGAATATGTACGGGGACATTATCTCGGACTTGGCCGCTGGGTTGGTCGGTGGCTTGGGGCTGGCTCCTTCGGGGGACATTGGCGAGGACGCGGCTGTGTTCCAACCGTCGCACGGCACTGCGCCCGACATCGCCGGGCAGGGGAAGGCCAACCCCGTGGCGATGATCCTGTCGGCAGCTTTGATGCTGCGCTGGTTGGGCCAGCAGCATGGCGATCCAGAAGCCGCGAGTGGGGCGGACCGAATTGAGGAAGCGGTGCGCGTCGCAATCGGCGAGCAGGGCGTGGGGACGCCCGATTTAGGAGGGGCGTTGAGCTGTTGCGAGCTAGGGGAGCGGATTGTCCAAGCGCTCTGATATCGCAAGCCTACATCATTTACAAGAGAATCCGCAGATGGACGCAGAATAGTATGACTAGTATGACTAGACGATCCACATATCGAATTGTTCAAATCGTTTAGGACTGTTGTATGAATCGCCGGACCTTTCTCGGCTTGGGCCTAAGCGCGGCTGTGTGGCCTACATTGGGTCGTGCTGCGCCCGTGCGGCCGGAGCGGGCACGTCTGCGCGAGTTGGGCATTGTCATTGGCGACTTGGCGACTGGTCCCCATAACGCCATCACCGATGTCCAAGGCGTCCAGGTCGGCCATCTGACGCTGATTGAAGATGGGGGACCGGTGCGCACCGGCGTGACGGCGATTGTGCCGCGCACGCCCGCGTTTGCCGCGGACTTTACGCTCAACGGCAACGGCGAGCTGATGGGGGTAGGCTCCATGCGCCGCACGGGCCTGTTGGCCGGCCCCGTTCTTTTTACTAACACGTCCAGCGTCGGCGCAGTGTACGATGGGGCAGTGGAGTGGATGCTGGCGCGCGATCCCGACCTGTTCAAAAGCGATTTGCAGCCCGCGCCCATAGTCGGCGAGACGTGGGCTGCGTTTCTCCACGATGAAGTTGGGCGGCACGTGCGACCTGAACACGCGGTAGCAGCTCTCGACGCGGCGCGCGGCGGGCCGGTGGCCGAGGGCTGCGTCGGCGGCGGGACCGGGATGCGGGCCTATAGCTTTAAGGCCGGCATTGGCACGGCGTCGCGCAAAATTCCCTGCGGCGATCGGGTCTATACCGTGGGCGTGTTGGTGCAGGCGAATTTTGGTCGGCGGCCTCAGCTACGCGTTGACGGCGTCCCGGTGGGCCGGGAGATTACCGACCTGATGCCGGCGCGCGGTGGCAAGAGCAAGTCCATGATCGCCGCGGTGGCCACGGACGCGCCGTTGATCCCCATTCAGCTCCAGCGCGT
The DNA here is from genome assembly GCA_022820705.1 of Candidatus Latescibacterota bacterium. Taxonomy (GTDB): domain Bacteria; phylum Latescibacterota; class UBA2968; order UBA8231; family UBA8231. The sequence goes on from JAJEEZ010000354.1 coordinate 10,725, forward strand.
GTGCAAGCGGGTGGCTTTGGGCATGGCGCGCACGGGCGCGATCTCTACCCAAGGCAGCGGCGATCTTTGGCTGGCGTTTTCCACGGCCTCTCCCGAGCTGCCGGATATGGTCGCCATGCTCTCCGACCGTTGGATTTCAGGCGTGTTCCAAGGCGTAATTGAGGCTACGGAGGAAGCCATTCTCAACTCGCTGACTACGGCCCACACCATGACTGGCCGCGGCGGCAATACTATTCACGCCCTGCCGCTGGACCGCTTGGTCGAAATCATGCGCGCATACGGTCGGCTTAAATGAATCGCTCGCACTTAGCGGACGATGCGGCAGGACCGCACAACGCCATTGTCGATGTGGCCGGAGTCGGCGTAGGCCACGTGGATATTCGCACGCCTGACCTGCACACCGGTCTCACGGCCATTGTCCCGTATCCAGCCTCAGTAGAAGAGCGCAAGCTGTTTATCGGTCGCTTCTCCATAGACGGCGGCGACGCTATGAGCGGCCTTGGGGTCGCCGAAGACTTTGGCACCTTTTCCTCGCCCATTGTCCTTGCCCCGACCTCGGTCGTTGGCCGGGTGTACGAATCCTTAATTCGCCACAGCTTGGGCCGCGACACCGGGCTATCGACCGTGGCTGGCTGGCCGCCGGTCGTCATGGGGATCAACGACACGGCTGTCAATGACCCCGCACTTGTGCGCAAGGTTCTGACACACGCCCACGCAGACGAGGCGTTGGCCAGCGCTGGCAGTGCGGTGCCCACGGGCAATGCTGGAGTCGGCGGCGGGTTGCAGGCCTTTGGCTACAAGGGCGGCGTCGGTACGGCCTCGCGCCGGGCCGGCGAATACGCGCTGGGCGTGCTGGCTGCGGTCAATGGGGGGCACGAGTTGCATTGGGCCGGTCGCGTCCTACCAGTGGGTGAGCGGACTGAGGGACCGCAGACTTTTGCCGCAGTCGTAGCCACGGACGCGCCCCTCATCCCGCGCCAACTAGAGCGGTTGGCTGGCCGCGCCGCGCTGGGGCTGGCGCGGACGGGCTTGTGGAACCCGCATACGCGCGAGGGCATTGTCCTCGCCTTTTCCACCACGGGCATTATTCAAGAGCCGGACGCACCGGTGAAGATGGTGGGTGAAGAAAAGCTCTATCCGCTCTTTGCCGCTGGAGCTGTGGCTGCCGAGGCCGCGGTCGTCGATGCTCTCCTGGCCGCCGAGACGGTTGGGGAGCTCAAAGCCATGCCGCAGACTGGCTGGTTGGAAGAGGGGGACGGTTGAGTCGCAGCTTGCTGGACGATCGGGACGCGCTCAGCGCCTTCCGCGCTCGACTCTTGGCTTGGTATCGCCAAAACAAGCGGCAGACGAGCTGGCGCGACAGCGGCAATCCCTATCACGTCTGGGTATCCGAGGTCATGTTGCAACAGACCCGGGTGGATCAGATGGCCCCTTATTTCGAGCGTTTTATCCGCGCGTTTCCCACGCTTCAAGCGCTGGCCGCTGCTTCCGAGGACCAAGTGCTCAAGGTCTGGGAGGGTTTGGGCTACTATGCGCGGGCGCGCAACATGCACAAGGCGGCCAAGCGCATGGCCTTTGAGTTGGGAGGCCGCATACCGGATACGTACCAAGAGCTGATCGAGTTGCCTGGCATTGGCCAATACACGGCCGCGGCTGTCAGCAGCATTGCCTTTGACCGCGACCACCCAGTGCTCGACGGCAATGTGACTCGCGTGCTCTGCCGCTTGTTGCGGATTGAGGAAGAGCCGACCCGCGCCCACGTCAAGGCGCAGCTCATCGCCGCTGGAGAGACTCTGCTGGCTCGGGGCGAGGCTGGCGATTTCAATCAGGCGATGATGGAGTTGGGGGCACGGGTCTGCACGCCGCAAAGCCCTTCTTGCCCGACTTGTCCGGTCGGCGACTGGTGTCGGGCCAAGGCTGAACTGGACGACCCCGCCTCCCTGCCGCGCAAAGCTCCTAGGAAACAGAGGCCGCATTATCAAGTGGCGGCGGGTTTGATTCGCAAGGGCGACGAGTTACTAATCGCCCAGCGGCCAGCCGAGGGGATGCTCGGTGGTCTGTGGGAATTTCCCGGGGGTAAGCAGGAGCCCGGCGAGACCTTGCCCGAGTGCTTGGTGCGCGAGATCCGCGAGGAATTGGGCATTGAGATCGAGGTGGATGAGCGTCTGACGAGCGTGGATCACGCCTATTCGCATTTTAGCATCACCTTACACGCGTTTGCCGCTCGCTATGTGAGCGGCACCCCCCAAGCGCTGGGTTGCGCTGCTTGGCGCTGGATCGCGCCGGAAGCGTTGGACGACTTCGCTCTGCCGCGAGCCGATCGCCTGATCGTGGAATTCATGCGCGAACACGCACAGCAGATGGAGCTGTTTGGTGAAAAAAAGTGAGTTGCTAGTCGAGGGTAAGCGCCGTGCACCCGGACTGGTCTTGCGCGGGCTGTGCATGGGCACGGCTGATGTGATTCCCGGGGTTTCCGGGGGGACGATCGCCTTGATTACGGGCATTTACGACGAGTTGGTCGGGACTATTGCCGCAGTCGATCAACGGCTCGTGAGTGCCTTGGTGCGGGGACGCTTGATCGAGGTATTGCACCGCGTCAATGCCCCCTTTCTGGTGCCGCTGCTATGCGGTATCGGCTTGGCCATTGTCTCGCTGGCCAAATTCATAACTTGGCTGATGGCAACGCACCCTCAGCCCGTGTGGGGCTTTTTCACCGGTTTGATCTTGGCTAGTGCGCTCGTGGTCGCTCGGCAGGTTGCTGGATGGAAGACGGCGCAGTGGGGGCTGACGGCTCTCGGTGCAGTGGTTGGCTATGCCATTACCACGTTGGTGCCGGTCGAGACTGGGACTGAGGGCTACAAGTTTGTGATGGCTGGCATGGTGGCCATCTGCGCGATGATTTTGCCGGGGATTAGCGGCTCGTTTTTGCTGGTGGTTATGGGCAAATACCAGCAGGTCTTGACCGCGGTACACGAGTTTGATTGGGCGATCTTGGCCCTCTTCGGCGTTGGGGGGGTTGTCGGTCTGCTGGGCTTCTCGCGGCTACTCAAGCACCTGCTGAATCGCTTTCGCGCCGGCACCATGGCCTTTTTAGTGGGGCTGATGTTGGGTTCGCTGCGCAAGGTGTGGCCGTTCCGCAACGAGCTGGAGGATGGGAGCTACGAATGCGCGTGGCCGCAGGAATTCAACGGCGAGGTTTGGCTGAGTTTGGGGCTGATTGCCGTGGGCGTTGTGCTGGTTTTGGTGCTGGAGCGGCTGGGCAGAAGGCGGTGAAACGCTTGCGTCTAGGCATCAATTAGTGCCGGATGAATGGCTTGTATGCACTCGGCGATCAGATCGCCGATCAGCGCGGCTTGGGGCGAGTCGCCTTGCGGTAGCCCGGTAATTTCGCTGTGCGACGGATCGGCTTCATATCCATTCTCGGTAGCCAATGGATTGTGAACAAATCGGAGAGCAGTGAGTTCGGGAGAGTACTGCTTTGTTGCACCGACACCTAATTCTGCAAGACAGCCGCGTTTTCTCATCGTTAGCCGAGATAGCCTTCTTACCTCGTCAAGCTGCTGTGCTTTGGTAAGATCGCTGAAGTATTCGAGCCAATTGACAGACAGGCCGTTATCGCCCGACCGCAGGCGGAATGCCGACCCATCTACACTCCCGTCTTCGTGCCTGCTGGTCGGCTTGACATAGCGGACGACATGGGCGCCATCGGGAAGGTCGTTGCCGTTCATGCGCCCATCAGCGATGTGAGATCGAAAGCATCAATCTGTCTTTTTACTCCATCAAGCGTATCGCGGCCGGCCACTCGCGCAACATCTACGGTGCTTGGACGGCGTTTGAAAATGACGTACTCCACCCACTGGTTGCCGAGGAACTGAATCCCAAGATGACTCTCATCATCGCCTTTCCAAACGGCGCGCAGATTCCCATTGTCCACAAGTACCAGCCCCGCTTTTTGTGCGAAGGGTGCCGACCTGATATACTGCCAAAAATCCTTTTCGGAAGACTCGTTCAATACGAAGCCATCGTCCTCAGCGTCGCTGCGCAGTAATTCAATCCGGAGCGAATAGTCTTTGTGGATTTTTCGCGGGTTTTCTTGTGTGATCGACATTTGCATTCTCTGCTGTTTACTGGCGCGACTAGTTTCTCAAAACAAATGCCCAGTCATAGCTAGAAGTAAAAATTATGCGTCTTCGGGTGCAACCACTGCGGGCGCAATTTTGTAGGGCGATAGCGCGGAGCTGTACCGCGTCCCAACCTCAATTTTGCGAAAGATCATCCTCTTCACGCTTGGGAGCAGGGCCTATCTGCGGGCCGTCCTCGGCGTCGCGGAGGGCGTTGCGGGCGTCGTGGAAGCGGCGGATGCGTCGCACGAAAATGAAGATCAGGCCCGCCAGTGCTACGTAGAGCAAGTACTGATAGATCGGCTCGGTCCAGCCTAGCACTACGGGCCAGAGGCTGGCGATGCAGAGCAAGATGAAAATATCTTCGATCAGCTTGTGTCTTTTTTCGCGTGGCTGTTCTGGTTCAGGCGTCATCCGATAGGGCCTTGTAAATGGCGTAGTTTCTGAGGACTAGCTTGACGTAGAGGCGGGTCTCCTTGAAGGGGATGCGCTCGACGAAGGCGTCAGGGTCCTCGGAGGGAAAGGTCTTGAGCCACCGGCGGGCGTTGTGCGGACCGGCGTTGTACGCGGCCAAGCCCAGTTCAAAGCCCAAGTCCGCACCCGCATCGGTCGTGAATTGGCGCATTTGGTCGCCGAGGAAGTAACTGCCCAAGCGGATGGAGACGGCCGGGTCGAAGAGCGCGCGCAGTTCAAAGGGTTTTACCTCCAACCTCCGCGCGAGGTTGAGGCCGGTGTGGGGCATGATCTGCATCAGGCCCCTGGCACCGGCCCGCGATACCGCTTTTTCGTTAAACGTGCTTTCTTGGCGAATTACCGACAGGACCAGATAGGGGTCGATTTGAGCCTCGGCTGCGGCTGCGGCAATCTCTTCCCAGTAGTAAGTCGGGTAGATGCGCGACAGTTCCTCTGGATCTTGCCCGTCGAACATACGCAGCGATAGCCGCATGGCTTGATCGCGATGGCCGAGCGCCTCGTAGTAGTCGCGGATGGCCTTTAGCGCAGTCTTGTGGCCCTTGTAGTCGCGGACGGCTTGCTCCATCTCGGCTGCCGACCAATCCCTCAGCCCCAATTGGTTCAACAAGCCAGCGCGTTCGAGGTGTGCCCTGTGCGCTAACGCGGGAACATCGTCTTGGCGGGGGTTGTCTGTGGGTCGCTTCTTGAGCGGAACCTGTTCTCTATGGCCCAACAGGACGGCGCGGGCCGAGTAGTAAGAGCGGGGAAATCCGGCGGCGGCGCGGCGATAGAACGCGGTGGCGTCCTGTATCTGGCCCAGCCGCTCCGCGCTTTTCCCAGCCCAGTACAGGGATTGGTCGATGATGTGGGGCTGGCGCGCCTGCTGACTCGCGCGCTCAAAAGCGGCGAGGGCTTCGGAGTATTGCTCTTGGCAATAGAGCGCGAAGCCAGCGCTCCAACGCGCTTCGTCGCCGTAATCGGTTTGCGGGTAGTGTTCGGCTAGGCGGCCATAGAGTGTTGCGGCGCGGGCGAATTGGCTTTGGCGCTCGGCGGCTTTGGCAGCCTGCCACAGGGCGTCATCGGCCAAGTCGTGCTGGGGGTAGCGCTTGGCAAAGCTCGCATAGGTCGCAATGGCCTTGTCTTCGCGGTTTCTGCGGACTGAGAGGCTGGCGATGCGATACAGGGCCGCTGGGCTGCCGTGGCGCTCGTGGGCCGTGCGAAAAACCTGTTCGGCCTTGGTGTAGTGCCCCGCAGACTGGTGGGCCCGACCGAGCATGTAGTGCGCTTGGGCAATGCGCTGGTCGCCGCTGTGCTTGCGGACGAAGTGCCGAAAGCTCTTGATGGCTTGGTTGTACTGCTTGTGGCTGTAATAGGTGTAGGCCTTGGCATAAGCCGTGCGGGCGTCGAGCTTCTTGGGCAGATGCGACAGGCTGTTGCGGGCGTGCTTGGAACGTGGATGGTTTTCCAGTAGTTCTAAACGCCACTTTTGCGCCCGCGCCGAGTCGTGCTTTTGGCTGGTGGTTGCGAGCAAGTAGAGCACCCGCGCTGGATCGGTGTCCTGCGGGAGTTGCTCCTCGTACAGCGCGAGGGCCTTGGCGGGTTGGCCGACGGTCCGGTAGAGGGAGGCCAAGCG
>JAJEEZ010000458.1:0-7749 GCA_022820705.1 Candidatus Latescibacterota bacterium
TCAAACGGATACACGCTGGGCGGTTCTACGTGCTTTTTGCCGATGCAAGCCGTGGCATAGCCATGCGCCTTCAGGCTGGAAAGTGTGGAGGTAATGTGGGGGTGCGTGGAGAAGCCGTGGATACCGTGGCAGTGGCCGTACTGGCCGTGGGTGTGGCTGTGGTATCCAGTGAGGATGCAGGCACGGCTGACCGCGCACGAAGGGCTGGTGCAGAAGGCTCGCTCGAAGACTGCGCCTTCGCGAGCAAACGCGTCAATGCGGGGCGTACGGACGACGCTATTGCCGTAGCAATCGGCGATGCGGCTCCAGTCGTCGGCGATGAGGAATAGGACGTTGCGTTGAGCGGTCATAAGCAATCAGGCCGAGGTGCCCTTGTGCCGCTCGCCGTACGGGATTTCGCACGCCTCATCAACGCATTCAACCCTGCCAAACCGATGCCTATTGCGCGCTATAAGATCGTAGCCAGCGCGAAATAGCTGCTTCAGTCCCGGAATGCGGTACACCCCGGTGAACAGATTCCAAGGAGGAAGCCGACGATAAATCTGGTACACGGCGTCCGCTCCGACATCGACCTGACCGCCAGCGTGAATAAGGCGCAGGCCGGTGTTAAAGTCAGAACTGGAAAGGATGGGAAACCGCTCTTCAATGCCGGTCGTTTGACGCGGCAAGTACTCGAAGCGGCCATTGCGGTCAAAGCGGCGAATGCGGCCGACGCTCCACAGACAGAAGCGGCATTCGCCGTCGTACACGATTACGGGACGAGATTTGTTCATATTTTTAGGTTCCCTCTGTATTGCAAGTACTATGAGTATACAACAGAAGTGCTAACGCCAACAGACGCATTATGTGGAGGCTGAGTTAAGCGGTTAGAGGCATCTGGCCAATGCAAAGATCTTGCGTACTATACGTCAATGGCGCATACTAGGTATATCGCAAGAGCCGGCAGGAAGATCTTACCTCTCGACAATGCAAGCTGCTTAGTAAATGCTTAGTAAACTAGTAAAGGAACATCTGGCATGAATGAGCGCGACTTTGACCAACTTGTAGACAGCGTCAAGCAAGCCGGGACGATCAAGCGTGGCAAGATGAAGCCAGGGCGCAGAATCCAGATGGATCCCGCCGATATCAGGATGATCCGCAAGAAACTGAATAAATCGCAATCCGAATTCGCCCTGATGATTGGTGTCAGTGTCTCTACTTTGCAGAATTGGGAGCAGGGACGTCGTCGACCCGAAGGCCCTGCTCGGGCCCTGCTGAAAATCGCTGCGGAGAATCCCGAAACAGTGGCGCAGTCGTTGAGCGCTTAAGCGACCACAAAGGTGTTGTGTGGAATTCGCAAATTATGACGCTTTGGACGATTCAATCTATGGCTGCCTGGAAGATCTTGCAGCGGAGGCAAGTGCTTTTCGCCGATCAGAGGTATTCAGAGGATCTGTTTCTCGATGCTTACAGGTGGATGGCAGAGCGAATGGAGCACCGAATAGAACCTAGGTCTGAGAATACGTCTTTGCCTTTATGGGCCTGGTATCAATGGGATAATGCCAAAAGACGTAAACCCGATCTACGTAGCAGTGCTCATTTACCCAAAGGCCAACGCGGTGTACGGATCGAATTCGAGCAATCAGACAAAGGAGTGTTATTATCCGATTTTGATCTATGGCATTATGTCCTCAATTACTGGTATCTTCCCCAAACCGTGGCCGATGGAGAAGCATTTGAGGCCGAGTTATCTGAGTACAATCTGTCTTTTTTCGACATGAAGCCTCTACCAGTTCGCGCATACCATCAACGCATAGAGGATAGTTGGGATCGTATATTTGACCTTGATTGGGCTGAAGAAGAGATTTCAGACCCTTTCAGTAAAAAGTCAATTCAAGCTACATTCTGGAAGTTGCATTTTGATCAGATAAGAGATGTCCAGTTTTTCACTGCACGGTAGTAATATTCGGCACCCGCTTCGCGGGTCCACAAACCAGCAGACAGGTCAAAGTCAGAAAAAAATTGCTGAGGAGGATTCAGAATGGAGCTGATTCGCTCGTCGGACATTCAGGTGTTCTGTAATTCTGGAATAGAATCTCGGCAACTGCTATTTCCCGAGAACTCTTCTTCGGAAAGGATCACGATTACACACGTCACCGTCCCACCTAGAGGTAAAAACCCTGTGCATCGACATAAAACATCAGAACAGATTTGGATAGCCTTACAAGGTTCCGGAAATTTGATTCTGGAGAACGAGACGATAGAGGAATTCGCCGCCGGTGACGTCGTTCGATTCGAGGACGGTGACCTTCATGGGTTCATCAACTCAGGTACCCAGCCCTTTATCTATATGTCAGTCACATCGCCGCCTTTGAATTTTCGTGCGGCCTATGACAGTGATTGGTCAAGTACGATAGGCAACTCACAATGATTGATGATTCCTACAGTTCGGGAGCAAAGCATTACGACGCGGCATATAGCGTCAAGGAAGACTTGGTGGACAGGGATTTCTATCTCGATCTAGCCAATGAGTACGGTGGCCCGGTCCTCGAATTTGGCTGCGGCACTGGGAGAATTACCTTGCCGCTGGCGCGACAAGGCATCGACGTCACGGGGATGGATGCTTCTCATTCCATGCTGGAGATCTTGCGCGCCAAGCTCGCCAAAGAGCCTGCAGGCGTACGACGGCGGACACGAATCGTAGAGGGAGATTTTCGTACCCATTATTTAGGCGATCAATTTTCCTTGGTAGTAATTCCATTCAGACCCATGCAGCACATGTACACCACGGAAGATCAACTAGCGGCTCTGCAAAACGCTAGAAGACACTTGGCAGATGATGGCGTCCTCGCGTTTGACGTATTCAACCCCAGTTTCGCCAAAATTCTATCGGGCGTCGGCGAAGAATACTTGGATTTGGAGTGGTCTGCACAAGATGGGACAGATCGGATGATCCGACGGTACTTTGTAAAGGACGAGATTGACCTGATCAATCTGAATTTCTCGGGCAGGTTCATCTTCCGATTGTGTGAGGGTGATAAAGTTCTGTCTGAGGAAGCGCAGCCGTTGAAGATGAGTTTCTATACGTATCCTCACCTCAAAGTACTTTTCTACGCTGCCGGACTTGAGAGCGTAGGAGAATTCGGATCATTTGATCGGAAACCAATAGGGCCCGAAGCACCCGAAATGATATTCCTACTAAAGCGTCGGCAATAGGTTCACACTGAGACATAGAGAGAACTAGCCATGAAAACAAGCACTCCACTCGACCATTTCGTCTCTATGCTAAAAGCTAACCAGTGTCTGAAGTCTGCAAGACTAGAGCACGCGGTGCGAGCTGCCCCGCGCCAGTGGTTCGTCGCCCGGATGCACACACGCTCGAAGTACCTCCGTTTCATCAACGTAAATGCATCTCGTCCCACAAAGCACCAGCTCGAGCGCATCTACTCAGATGAGCCACTGCTCAGCCGCCGCGATCCACCGAGTTCCACGTCACAGCCGTCACTGGTGATGAACATGCTTGAGGCGCTAGATATTCGTCCTGGAGCGCGAGTGCTCGAAATCGGTGCAGGCACCGGATGGAACGCCGCGTTGATGGCTCATCTGGTGGACTCATCTGGGTCCGTCGTCAGCATCGACAACCAGCCCGATGTAGCGCGAAGTGCACGGCAGCACATCAAGCGCACTGGACTAAAGAACGTCCACATAGTTACCGGCGATGGTGCCAACGGGTATCCAAAGGCAGCGCCGTACGACCGCCTGATCACCACCGTTAGCTGTCCGGATGTCTTCCCGGCCTGGCTACAACAACTCAAGCCCGGCGGCATCGCCGTAATCACATTGAGCGAGCTTCCCGGTGAGAGTTGGTGCCTGATGCTCAAGCTGCGCAAAACAAAAACTCACCTGACAGGAGAGGTGGTTAGCCTGCCCGGATTCATGCTGTTTACGGGCAAGCATGGTACCCCACCGACCGCGAGCCAGGCCCAGCAGCGCCTTGATGAGTACGCTGGGGCCAAGGTTCGGAAACACCGCGCCGTGTGGACGATTTTGCCTGATCAGGGTGACTTCGCGATGCGGCGCGACTTGGCTTTTTTCGCCCATCTGGAGGGATTGCGCGTAGAGTCACTAGGGAACCAATTCGTCCTATCTGCACCTGACACTAGGGGACTCTGCGTTCTGGATAACGCACATATCGATGTGATTGATAGCACCGAGTGCTACAGTCTATATGAGAAAATCCAAGATAAGTGGCTGCACCTAGGTGCCCCAAAGCGCCTGCAATACCGCGTTGAAGTGTGGCCGCTGGCCGTGAAGAAACGCCAGCCTCGCAATGGCTGGCTAACGCGCAGATCGCACTGCCAGTTAATACTCCGACTCAAGTAAGGGAAATCGTCATACCGTGCAACGCTTGACCGACGATATGAGACACAACTGGGTGGAAAAGGGCTATCTCCTGCTCAAGAGTGCCCTCACTCGCGACCAAGTCGCAGGCTATCTATCCGCTACCGACGAGGTGATCGCCAAATACCGCGAGACCCATCCCGAGGCCCGCGAGCAGGACGCCCTCAACATCATCCAGACAGTCGAGCGGTCCCCGAATTTCGATTCGCTGATCGACCATCCTAGCACCTTCGGAGTCATCGTCGATTTGATGGGCCCCTATCTCCAGATCATGGGCACGGTGATCTACGTCCGCTATCCCAGTGGGGACATGCCCTTCGGCTGGCACACCGACGGAGGTGCCTCGTTGCGCGAGTTCCGCGTCGCGCCGGACAGCCGCCCGCTCAACTTCAAGATCCAGTATTTCCTGACCGACATCCTCGCAGATAACCGGGCCAACTTTTGCTTCGTGCCCGGCAGCCATCGCCGATATTTTCCCGAGGAGGGTTTTGCCAAGGGAGCATGGCCAGAGGGCGGCGTCCAGCTAGTCGCCGAAGCCGGCGACGCCGTCATCTTCACCTACGGCCTGTGGCACGGCGTGGCCCCGAATGAGGGCGAAAACATCCGGCGCAGCGTTACCTTTCGCTACGGGCAGCTATGGTCGCGGCCGTGGGACTACGAGAAAGCACCGCCCGAAGTGCTGGAACGCATGACGCCGCGCCAGCGACGCCTGATGGGCGACATCGGCTCTAATAGCGCACCCGGCGCGTACTACGCACCCCAAGACCAGCTCGACATCATCCTCGACGGCATCGAACAGCCGCCGACGGGAGCACCTCGTTAGATCTGGCCGCTCGTTGCGATGGCGACTATCGCCTCGATAGTATCGAATCGGCTTCAGGAAGGTCGCTGACACTCGCCATCTACCGTGTTTTGAAACCAAAACGTTACGTAATCTCCGAGTCCACATGGACAATCGCTGGAACGACATCGCCACTGCCGCCTACGGTCTCTCTGATCTGCGGTTGACTGAATCGCGAGCGCATTTCAGTACTCACTTCTTCATAGAATCGTCTCAGGGACAATTCGTCCTGTCCTGCTCTCCGTTCCAAGCAGACAGAATGGTAAAGAGCTATCAGTTCCAGCTAATGAACGTCCTCAAGTACAACGGCTTTAGACAAGTTTCATTGCCGATTCAGACACTAGATGGAAGGTACTGCTACTGGGGAGGGGAAGACTGGTGGGTGTTGAACCCCTACATGCCATCCGACGAGCATCCTCAGTGGGACTCTCGTGATCTGATTGCTGAGGCAGCCCAGACGCTAGCGGCGCTTCATTCAGCAGGTCGCAACTACGAAGATGAACTCCGAACCGAATCAGCAAGAAAGGACTTGGGCTGGTACTACGTACCTTCGACCAGATGGGCTGAATTGTCGCCAAAAATAGCTGGAGCTTTCCATTGGAACGAGCTAAGCGAGGGTGACGCAGCATTCCTTCGATCTCAACTCCACTTCATACAATCCAACGCCCCCGCAGTAAAGTCACTATGCGACGAGTGGGGAATGCTGTCGATCACGCACCAAGATTACCGTCCCGCTAACTTGCGGATATGGGAGTCAAAGATCGCCACAGTGTGGGACTTCGACATGGCCGTCATTGACTACTCGCTCTACGATGTGGCATTCGCGTCGCTCCAATTCGGAGGTCGGGAATGCCTCTTCCCTGAAGTATCGATGGACCTCGCCAAGCAATTTGTCGAGGCATATATCGCGGCAACAGACAAGCCCGAACCCATTGGGGAAGATGGAATCCTCCGGTGGTTTCTAACAGTAGCTGTGCTACGACGACTGCTATTGAACTATCACATCCCAGAGCGGATGGAGTTGCTGCGGAAAATTGCGGATTGGGATTGGCTAAATCGCATTGCTCCGTCACTGTAGTTCTATAGCTTAATACCTGCTATACTGCATCAAACCTATCTTCCGCAAACCGGAGCCGCCCATGACATCCAACCCCGCTACCGTCCGACGCGAACACGCGCGCTACGGGGCCGCAACCCAGCAGGAATTCGACGGACCGCTGCCCCAGCCCTTTCCTCGCGAGATCGGCCCGCGAGCCATGGAATACCTAGCCGAGGTCGTCGATTCCGGTCTCACCTGCGACATGGTTGGCCGGTTTGAGCAAGCCTTCGCCGAGGCCCACGGCGTCGCACACTGCATCGCCACGCCGGGCTGCACGCCAGCCCTCGCCGTACTAGCCGCAGCCTTCGGCTTCGAGTCCGGCGACGAAATCGTAGTCAGCTCGATCAGCGACTACGGCACCGTGCAGGGCCTGATCAGCGCTGGCTACATTCCCGTGTTCGCCGACGCCGCACCCGGCACAATCAACGTCAATGCCGAGACCATTGAGGCGTGCATCTCCGAGCGCACGCGGGCGATCCTAGTCGTGCATCTGACCGGCCTAATCTGCGACATGGACGCCATCAACGAAGTCGCCGCGCGCCACGGCCTAGTCGTCTATGAGGACGCCTGCCAAGCGGTCTTCGGGCGCTACAAGGGCCGCTACGCCGGAACTCTATCGACGGCGGGGGCCTTTTCCTTCGACTCGGAGAAAACCATGGGCTCCGACGTGGGCGGCTGTATCCTCACCAACGACGACGAGCTAGCCGAGCGTGCGCGCTTCGTCGGCCAGAGTCGCGGCGGGGAAATGGTCGAACACTTCGGGCGCGTACACACAGTCAACGGCTTCGCCCACCGCATGACCCAATCGACCGCGGCGATCTGCTTGGCCCAGCTAGAAATCATCCAGCCGCAGGTGGAGAAGCGCGATCGCATGATCCGTCTGTTGAGCGCGCTCCTCAATGAAATCCCAGGCGTCTCGGCATTGCCGATCCCACCGGAAACCGAAGTGTACTCCTGCTGGATGGCGGGATTCACCATCGACCTCGATCAGTTCCGATGCGACGCCGAGGAGTTCGGATCACAAGTAGCAGCCGCCGGCATCCCAGGAGCAGGCCAAGCGCGCTACTATCTGCTGCCAGCGGCCCTACCCTACCTCGCGGAAGCGGCCGAGCGACAGCGCTTCCCGTACTCGCAACCACCGGCGTCGCGCACCTACCGCTACGACGCAACGTGCTGTCCGAACGCGCACGAGCTGCTAGAGCGCTTCATCCGCTGGAGCACCTTCTGCGATAAGTACGAGCCCCACCACTGCGAGCAGGCGGCCGCGACCGTGCGCCGCGTCGCCGACGAGTACCGGCGATGACAGAGAACGCACTGCAACTCGCCGCCCGTTACTACCGGGCCTTGCCGATTGACCGCCCGGGCTACGAACAGGTCACCCTATCTTTGCCAGTGGACAAGACGGCCCTAGTGGGCATGCACTGCTGGA
>JAJEEZ010000574.1:0-4125 GCA_022820705.1 Candidatus Latescibacterota bacterium
CCAAGCGATCTGTGACCAGCTAGAGCCACACTACCGAGACATGCAGGATGTGGAGTTCACAGTCAAGAAGGGCAAATTGTGGATGCTGCAAACCCGCAACGGCCAGCGCACTGGGGCGGCGGCGGTCCAAATCGCCGTAGATATGGCCGCCGAGGGGTTGATCTCACAAGAGGAAGCCCTCCTGCGCGTCACTCCCGACCAGCTCGACCAGCTTCTCCATCCCACATTCGATGACGCGAGCCCCAAGGACGTCATCGCCGAGGGGCTGCCCGCTTCACCTGGGGCGGCGACCGGCCAAGTCGTCTTCAACTCCGCAGAGGCCGAAACACAAGCGGCCGAAGGCCAGCAGGTCATCTTGGTGCGCCAAGAGACTTCGCCCGAAGACATCGGCGGCATGGACGCCGCCCAAGGCATTCTCACGGCGCGGGGGGGCGCGTCCTCTCATGCCGCCTTAGTCGCGCGCGGCATGGGCAAGTGCTGCGTCGCCGGCTGCGAGTCCATAGCAATCGACTATCACCAAGAATTGTTTACCGCCAACGGCAAGACTGTCAAAAAGGGCGACTGGATATCCATCGATGGCTCGTCCGGCCAAGTCATGCTAGGCCAAGTACCCACTGTGGAGCCGAGTTTCTCGTCGGCGTTTGGCACCATGATGGGTTGGGCCGACGGCAAGCGCCGACTGGCCGTGCGCACCAACGCCGACACGCCGCACGACTCAGAAGTGGCCCGCAATTTCGGTGCCGAGGGCATCGGCCTGTGCCGCACCGAGCACATGTTCTTCGAGGGCGACCGCATCGTGGCCGTGCGCGAGATGATCCTCGCCGACGACGAGGCCGGGCGACGCCAAGCTCTAGCCAAACTCAAGCCCATACAGCGGCTCGATTTTGAGGGCATTTTCACCGCCATGGACGGCCTGCCCGTAACTATCCTCCTGCTAGACCCACCGCTGCACGAGTTCTTGCCCCACGATCCAGCTCAGCAAGCACAGATGGCTGAGGAAATGGGCGTCTCCTTGAGCCAGATTGAGGCTAAAATAGTCTCCCTGCACGAGTTCAATCCCATGCTGGGGCATCGCGGCTGTCGCTTGGGGATCACCTACCCGGAAATCTACGAGATGCAGGTTGAGGCCATTTTCGAGGCCGCAGTCAACGTGCGTGCCAAGGGCGTCAATCCCCTGCCCGAAATCATGATTCCCCTCGTGGGAACCGAGCGCGAGTTTAGCGACCTAAAAGCTATGGTTGATCGCGTCGCCGTTGCCGTCGGGGGCACTATCGAGTACCTAGTAGGCACCATGATCGAAATTCCCCGCGCCGCGCTTCTCGCCGACCAAATCGCCGAGCAAGCCGAGTTCTTTAGCTTCGGGACCAACGACCTGACTCAACTCACCTTCGGCTACAGCCGCGACGACGCTGGCAAGTTCCTGCCCGAATACGTAGCCCAAGGCATTCTCGCCGACGATCCGTTCCAAAGCCTCGATCAAGAGGGCACCGGCCAACTCGTGCGCCTCGGCACCGAGCGGGGGCGCCGTGCTCGTCCCCAGCTCAAGGTGGGCATCTGCGGCGAGCACGGCGGCGACCCCAGTTCAGTGGGTTTTTGCCACGAGGTGGGCCTCGATTACGTCTCCTGTTCCCCTTACCGGGTGCCTATCGCCCGTTTGGCGGCCGCCCAAGCCGCCCTTGCTGAGTGAGATTCTGTCATGGGCCGGGTCATCGCCATATCCAATCAAAAAGGAGGGGTCGGCAAGACCACCACGGCCGTCAACTTGGCGGCTAGTTTGGCCGTGGCCGAACAAAAGACCCTGCTCATCGACATGGATCCACAGGCCAATGCCACCTCCGGCTGCGGCTTTCAAAACAGCGAGGAGATCGAACCGGCCAATATCTACCACGCGCTAATCGGACAAAAAGAAACCGCTACCGTTACCTACGAGACCAATATACCCTACCTGTCCTTGATTCCCTCGCACATCAACCTGACGGGTGCCGAGGTCGAGATGGTCAACATGATCGCTCGCGAGCAGAAGTTGGATGGGCTGCTCAACCAAGTCCGCGACCAATACGCCTATATCATTCTCGATTGTCCGCCCTCTTTGGGGCTGTTGACTATCAACGCCCTGACCGCGGCCGACTCGGTGATGATACCCATTCAGTGCGAGTACTACGCGCTAGAGGGCCTTGGCCGACTGCTCAACACCGTGCGCCAGATCCAACGCCATCTCAATCCCAAGCTCCAGATCGCTGGCGTCCTACTCACCATGTTCGACGGACGCTTGAACCTATCGCGCCAAGTATCTTCAGAGGTCAAGTCCTATTTCGGCAACAAGGTTTACAAGACCTCCATCAGCCGCAACGTGCGTCTGGCCGAGGCCCCTAGCCACGGCCAACCCATCGTGCTCTACGACATCTTGTCGCAGGGATCTCAGGATTACATGAGCCTCGCAGGAGAAGTGATCGACCATGGGTAAGAAGCCGGTTCTCGGCAAGGGCATCAGCGCCCTCATCCCCGAGTACGCCGAACCTAGCGGCCAAGCCGACGCCTCGCGCCAGATCTTCTATATCAACGTCGATGAGATCGAGCCCAATCCCTATCAAGCTCGCACTGAGTTCGACGAAGAGAGCATCGACGAGCTGATGCACTCAATCCAAGAGAAAGGCGTCATCCAGCCCATCACCGTCAACCGCATCGGCCAGAGCTACCAGATTATCGCTGGCGAGCGCCGCTGGCGAGCTACCAAGAAGGCGGGGATCCAAGAAATACCAGCGATCGTCCACGAAATCGAGTCCCAACAAGACTTGATGGAGCTGTCGCTGATCGAGAACATCCAGCGCGAAAACCTGACCCCCATCGAAGAAGCCGAAGGCTACCGCTCGCTGACCGACAAGTGCTTCCTCACGCAAGAGGAAGTCGCCCGTAAGGTGGGGAAAAATCGCTCGACCGTAACCAATCTCCTCAGGCTGTTGCAATTGCCGCACGAAGTCCAAGACTTCTTGCGCCACGGTCAACTACAGATGGGGCACGCCCGCGCCCTGCTCGGTCTCGAAGAAGACGAAGACCGGCTCGCGCTGGCCCACCGAGCGGTCGAAGAAAAAATGGCCGTCCGCGAAGTTGAAAAAGTGGTCGCCAATCAGCGCACGGGCCGCAAAAAAAAGAAGTCTCCCAAAGAAGTCCCCAATGACCCCCACATCCGCGACTATGAGGACCGATTGCAGCACCGCTACGGCACCGCGGTCAACATCCGTCGCACCGCGGCGAACAAGGGGGCAATACAGATCGAATTCTACAACGATGGGGATCTAGAGCGGCTACTCGACCTGATGATCGAAGGCGAATGAACCTCGGTTGGTGCCTCCTAGTCCCGTTTCTCGCCCTCGGTGCCTGTAGCTTGCTCCACGACAACCTCCCCAACGATCCCCCGACCGTACACTTGGCGCGGATGACCTGCCAGTCGCCGGGCGCAGCTTCCCTAGACACTCTGATCAACAGCGCGGATGCAATCTGCCAAGTCCCGCGCGGCGGCGAGGTTCGCTTTGAGGTCCGCGCAGCCGACGAGGACGACGATCCTGTGTTCTACGAGTGGCGGGCTCCAGCCGGAGGCAGCTTCCGCGATGCGCAGGCCCAAGAGACCAACTCTTGGTTCGCCCCCCAAACCATCGCGGGCTCCAGCGAACAATTTGTTGTCCAGGTCCTGATAACCGACCGCAACTGCAATTTCCTTGCCGTACCCGATTTAGCCGACCGCCAGCGCTGCGCCGAAGACGCTCAGGTGCTGATCGAAAACTTCCTCGTGGAGGTCGTGCAGCGCGAACCCCTGCTGGAAGTAACCGCCGACGCGACCAGCGCGTTTAGCGCACCGCAAATAGTTATCGACGCGTTTGGCACCGATCCAGACGGCGACCAGCTCGAATACCACTGGGAGCCGATGGCCGAGGACAGCCTTAGCATCTGGTCAGAGGAGGCCATTCGAGACGGGGAAACCGGTCGGTATATCGGCTCGCGCGCTACCGTCGTCGCCTTTTTTCCCGGCAGCCACAAACTGCGCGTTGCTGCCAGTGACGGTGCCGCAAACACCGAGCGCGAAATCGCCCTCCACGTCTCCATTGAGCCGCCTCTGCCGACTGGCGGCAC
>JAJEEZ010000247.1:0-3556 GCA_022820705.1 Candidatus Latescibacterota bacterium
AGGAGCTGGTGTGCCAAATCCAATGGCTGAGCGCGAAGGCGGCAGCGGCCCACAGCGCCAGTTGCTTGGCGAGGCCCTGCATCCTGCAAAGCCAATAGACGAGTGCGGTAGCAAGCGCCCCTAGCAAAGCAGAGGGCAGCCGCAGGAACCACTCTTGGTGCGGGTAGAGCGCGTGGGTCAGCTTGAAGACGGTTAGAGGCAAGAGCGCGTAGGAGGCGTCGAGGTGCTGTCCCCAATACCAGTAAACGGCCTCGTCCTTGCCCAACTCCACATCGACGACCAGCCAGAGCTTGAGCAGGGTATAGGCACCCAGCAAGACGAGGCACAGCAGATTGACGCTGTTCGGGCCGCCGCGTATATTGAGAAACCTGAACACAGTAGAACAATTCAGAATTATGGAGATGTTTTAATGCCTGAAAAAGAAGAAGATCTGCTCAAAACCCTCCAGGAAAAAAACCTAGAGGAGAATCTGTACAAAGCGCGCAAAATATTTCTCTGGTCCGACGTCAACGACGAGTCGGCCAAGGCCGTGGTCACTCGCCTGCTCTCACTAGACGCCGAGGATCCAACCGAGGAAATCGTCCTCTACATCAACAGCCCCGGCGGCTCAGTTCACGACGGCATGGCTATCTACGACGCCATGCTGGCGATTCAGGCACCCGTTTCCACGGTGTGCATGGGCATGGCCATGAGTATGGGCTCGTTCCTGCTCTCGGCTGGCGAGCCGGGGCGTCGCTTCGCCTGGCCGCACGCCCGGATTATGATCCATCAGCCGAGCCTTATGCAAACCATCACCGGCACGGCTATTGACCTCGACATCCGCGCCAAGGAGACCAGCCGCCTGCGCGAAGAGCTAAACGCGCTCTACGCCAAGCACACTGGCCAAGATGTCGAGAAAATCGCCAAGGACACGGACCGCGACTTTTTCATGTCGGCCGGGGAAGCCAAGGAATACGGCTTGCTCGACGACATAATCACCACCACGGCACCTTCTCCCAACGGGTACGCCAAAAAGTAGCTCCGTCCCTTCGCGTCTTGCTCATCGCGCCGGTCCCAAACGGGGCCGGCGTTTTCATTGGCAACTCGGGCAATAAAAGGTATTGCGGCCCCCCAAGTAGAAACTCTCGATGGGCGCATCGCAGACGCGGCAGTCCTCGCCTTGGCGGCCGTACACGTGGAGCCGCTGCTGAAAGCGCCCACCCGCACCCGACCCCTGATAGTCGCTGATGGTCGTGCTGCCTTGGTCGATGGCGACGCGCAGCACCTTTTTGATCTCCTTGGCGAGCAGGGCCAAGCGCGGCGGCTCAATGGCCGTGGCCGGGGTCGCCGGGTGAATGCGCGCCCGGAAGAGGGCCTCGCTGGCGTAGATATTGCCTACGCCGACGACCGTGCGGCTGTCCATAATGAGATTCTTGATCGGGCTTTTGCGCCGCTGGCATTGGGCTTGGAGATAACGGGCATTGAAGGCGCGGGAGAGCGGCTCGGGGCCAAGGTTCTGTAAGTACCGGCACGTGCGCTCCTCGCCCTCGTCGAGCACCAGCACTAAGCCAAAGCGCCTCGGATCGTTGAACGCCACAGCACCCCCGTCGGCAAACTCAAAGCCCATGTGATCGTGCTTGGTGCCCCATGGCCGCAAGAGCAGGTTGCCGCTCATGCCGAGATGGACCAAGAGCGTCCGGCCCGCTTGCAAGTCGAGGAGGAGGAACTTGGCGCGGCGGCGAGCGGCCACAAAGCAGTCCCCGACCAAGGAGCGCAGCGCGGCTCTCGGCAACGGTTCGCGCAGGCGCTTTGTGCTGACGCGGACGCGAGTGATCGGCCGGCCTAGCAGGTGGCACTCCATCGCGCTGCGGACGGTTTCTACCTCGGGTAGCTCGGGCATGGGCAGAGTATAGAAGCCTCCCGTAGAAGCGTCAAACATTGCCGACCCTTCTACGGTTGGTATATTGAAAACCCTCACCCAAAACCTAGGAGCTATTCCTCATGGATCTAACGAGACAACCACCTCGCCGACCCTCCAACGCCCAAGTCGCCGGCATAGTCGGACTAGCGCGCATGATCGACAAGGCGCGCGGCCACAACGCCGACACCATCGGCGAGTTCAAATATGGCGACGACTCCGGCCTCGACGTCGAAGTGCTCGAATTCATCAATATGGATGCCGCCGAGTTCGCCGAGGCTGTCGATGAGCTAGACGACGAGACCTTAGGGGTCATGGCGCTGGACAGAGCACAGAAAGGCCAATCGGAGATCGACGCCTTCAACGAGGAACACCTCACCCGCGAGCCGCAAGACGAGCTCCACGAGCGGCTGCTCGTCGAGCGCATCGCCAAGTACGCCCCGGATCGCACGGACATCAAGACGGTCTTCGCCTCCATCGAATTGGACGATTGGGGGGCCTTTCGGGACTTAGACCTAACCTCCCAACCACCTCGCAGCCCGTACGTGCGCAGCGTCTTCGGCGTAGCGGGCACGGCGCGCATGGCCGACAAGGCGCGGGCAGTCACCTGCGGCAAATTAGGCGAGTACCGCTTCGGTGCCGACTCCAGCCAAGACGCGGCCATCTTGGATTTCTTGGGCATTGCAGAGGACGCCTTTCGCCAAGCTGCGTACGAAAACCCCAACGACGACGAGCTGACCGAGTGGATTGCCGAACGCTGTCAGAAGTCGGCCGCGGAAAAAAGCGCTTTCAGCGTCTGCCGCGCGAACGTCGGTCGTCACCCGGCCCACCCGCTCCACCATTCATATCACCCGGATATATTCGACGCCTCCGGTAACTACGACCAGATGCGCGAACGGCTCGCCACGCGCCGCGCCGAAATCGCGCCCGAGCGCACAGATGTCCAGAGCTTCTTTGACCTGCAAGACCTCGACGACGAGTTGAGCTTTGGACTGACGGACTTGCGCCGCCACCCGCCGCGCAGCCCGTTTGACCTGAGCGTCGGCGGCCTCGCCTGCCTAGCGCGGATGATCGACAAATTCCGCGCAGCGCACTGCAATTGTCTGGGCGAGTACTGGTGCGGCAAAGATTCGGGTTTTGACCGCGCAGTCCTAGACTTTCTCGGCGTCGACCAAGAAGCCTTCGCCGAGGCAATTGCGGCCAATGAAACCGACGCGGCGATGGTGGAATGGCTAGGCGAGCGGCTGTCTAATAAAAACGAGGAAGACAAGGCAGAGTTTAACCAACGGCTCCTGACCGCCAGTCCGCGCAACGACCGGCAGCAGAGCTTTTTGCTCAATGCCGTCTCCCGGCTCGACCCCTCGCGCACCGACATCGAGAGCTTTGCGGCCCTGACCCTGCTCGACGACAAGGTCTCCTTCGCAAGGCTCAAGGCTGGCGTCTAATGTCCCGCCCGCTCATTGGCATCACCAGCAGCCTAAACGCCGCCGGCCATCAAGTCCTCGAGTACCAATACGTGGACGCGGTAGTGCAGGCGGGTGGTGCCCCACTCGTGCTGCCCATGACCTCAGACCACGCGGCGCTGCAAGCGGTACTCGAGCGCATCGACGGTCTGTTGATCACCGGCGGCCCGGGCATTGAGCGCGGCCTGATCGGCAC
>JAJEEZ010000111.1:0-5781 GCA_022820705.1 Candidatus Latescibacterota bacterium
TTGCCGTTGCCGTCGCGAGTAGAAACTATTGCGCCCGGGTCCAGCCCGCCGTGGCCCGGGTCGAGGACGATGTGCCAGCCTTCCAACCGAGAGCTCAAGCGCCCCATGTGCCCGACCTTGCGCTCGAATTCCCGCCACAAACGCGCTGCTTGGCGATACGTCTGACGCGGCGAGCTTGGATGGCCTTCGTAATATTTCTTGCTCGGCTGGCGCTTATTGCGGGGTCGGGAGAAGTAGTACGGGCCGTTGTCAGAGGCAATTTTCGGCGTGTCAGAGCGGCGGATCTGCAGATTGTCCCAATTGATCTCAGACAATTCTACCCAGCGCATCGGCCGCACCTTGAGCCGGTCGCCCGGATGGATGACGGCGTTTCTCTTCAATTTGTTGATGCGGGTGATTTCAGCCACGCTCATCTGGTGCAGGCGGGCGATCTGCCCGAGATAATCGCCCCGCTTCACTACGTATGTGGCCAGCCGCGGGCCGCTCGCAGGCGCGGCACTCGGTTCGAGTTTCCGGTCGGAGTAGAGCTTGAGTTCCTGACCTGGGTAGATGCGGTTTGACCGGAGGCCGTTGAGCTTTTTGAGGCGATAGACGCTGATGCCGTACGCGCGGGCGATTTCCCACAGTGCGTCCCCGCGCTCCACGATGTGTACCGTGCTCGCCGCGTCTTTGAGGCGGAGCTTCTGGCCGATGAGAATCCGGTCGCCGACAAGGGCGTTGAGACGCTGCAACTGGCTGACCGAGACTCGGTAGCGCCGGGCGATCTCGGTCAGGGTTTCGCCCTCTTTCACCACGTGGACGGCTTCCTCTAACCGCGAAGCGCGCAGGCGGAGCTTTTGCCCGGGCCGAATGAGGTCGCTTTTGAGCTTGTTGAGCTGGCGCAGAAAACCCAAGCCCACATCAAATCGCAGGGCTATTTTCGAGAGCGTGTCGCCCCGGCGAACCGTGTATTCGTGCGGTTCTTCGTCTTGGTCGTTGGCCGCAGCCCTCCGCGCAGGCGCGGATGTCTTCTGCAAATAGAGCTTCTGCCCGACGTGGATGACGTTTCCAGCGAGGCGGTTGAGCGCCTTGAGCTTATAGACCGGGACGGCAAACTGCCGCGCTATTTTCGACAGGGTGTCGCCGCGCCGGACGCGATACCAATCGCCGCTCCGCACTGGCGGACCAACTTTGAGACTCTGACTAGTATATATCCTACTGCTGCGGAGCTTATTCCAGCGCTTGATTTGCTTCTGTGAAACTTGGTAGCGCGCAGCAATCTCAGACAGAGTATCCCCTCGTTTGACCACGTGGACGATAGGACTCCTGCGCTCGGCGGCGTCCAGTGCAAAAGCACACAAGAGCAGCGCCACCAGGATATAGACCGGGCGCAACATAGACTAATATTTGGAATTGGACAACAGGGGAAGGGGTCTTGCAAGTATAAGGTTATTAAGGCTATTGCGCAAAGACTACTTGCTGACCACAGAGGGGCAACCTATACTTCGCCTCCATGAATGAAGCTAGGCTGCCTTCGGTAGATCAGGTGCTCAAGCAGGTCGCCGATCTCTTGCAAGAGTACGATCGCGCCTATGTCGTCGAGCAGGTGCGCCGCTGTATCGCGGACGTGCGTCGCCAAGTGCGAGCAGGCACTGTAGATGAGGAGCGAACGGCCTTGGATGTGCGAATCGAGCGAGCCGTACGTCGCTGTATCGAACAAGAGGCCGCGCCTCGGCTGCACCGCGTCGTCAATGCCACTGGCGTGGTGCTGCACACCGGCTTGGGCCGAGCACCGCTGCCCCAGGCGGCCCAAGAGGCCGTTGCGCGGGTGAGCACCGGCTATTGCAACCTCGAATTCGAACTAGAATCGGGCAAACGCGGCGAGCGCGTCGCGCACGTCGAGGCCCTTATATGCTCGGCGACCGCTGCGGAAGCTGTCGCCGTGGTCAACAACAACGCCGCCGCCGTGCTCTTGCTGCTCGACACCTTGGCACGGGGACGGGAAGTGGTGGTCTTGCGGGGGCAACAAGTCGAGATCGGCGGCTCATTCCGCCTGCCCGAAATCATCGCGGCCAGCGGAGCCAAACTGCGCGAGGTTGGCACGACGAACCGCACGCACTTGCGCGACTACGAGCGCGCTGTTGGCCCGGAAACCGGTGCTATTTTAGTGGTACATCCGAGCAATTACAGGGTGCAGGGCTATACCGCCGAGGTGGATCTAAAGGACTTGGCCGCCCTGAGCCAGCGCGCAGGAGTGCCGCTGGTCCACGACTTAGGGAGTGGTGCCTTGGTCGATCTGGAGCAGTGGGGGCTACCGCCCGAGCCGGTAGTCTCCGCCAGTCTTAAGGCCGGAGCGGCCGCGGTCAGCTTTAGCGGCGACAAAGTGCTGGGTGGGCCACAAGCCGGTATTATCGCCGGCCAGCGCCTATACGTAGAGCAGATGCGCCAAAATCCGCTCATGCGCGCCCTGCGTTGCGACAAGCTGATCTACGCCGCGCTCGAAGCGGCGTTGTCGCTCTATCGCCTACCGCCGGACAAGCTAACGCAGGCCCTGCCAGCGCTGGCCATGCTGCGGGCGACGATTGAGACGCTGGAGGAGCGCGCCCAGAGGCTGTTGTCCTTTTTGCCCGAGGAAGTCTGCCGCGCCCTGCGCCTCAAAGTGGTCGAATCGCTAGCGCAAGCCGGCAGCGGGTCCCTGCCCCTAGCCGAGATCCCCAGCCGGGCCGTAGCCCTCCAGCCAAGCGCAGTCCGGGTCGAGCAGTTGGGTCGCCAACTTAGGCGGCAGGGCGTAGTTGGTCGCATCGCCCGCGAGCGGCTCTTGCTCGACATGCGCACCGTGCACGACGACGAGGTAGAATGGATCGCCCAAGCATTGTTGCACGTTACCGCGCAGTAAGAACTGCGCTGTTGCTAGCCGCTTGGCTGCTCAGCGGCTGCGGCGGCAAAGATCCCACCGCACCGCTTGCACCTGCGCCTGCACCCTCCGAACCCACCGGCCAGCCCGGGACCGTCGCGGTCGCCAACCACACCGCCTACGATCTCGAAGTGGCGTATCTCAACGAGACCGGTACGAACGCGCCGCGGATTGTGCGCACCCACGTGCCGGCCGGCCAGCGCGCGGAGGTTTCGGGCGGAGTGCTGCCAGCCGGTCTAGAAGTAGAATTCGACTTGGTACTCGTGCCGCGCACGGCTGACGGGATTCGGGTGCGGCGCAAGGTCCGGGTCTCGATTGACGGCGATTGGGTGTTAAATGTGCGCTTGGCGGACGAATCTGACCCCTTCAGCCTAGAGGTAGCCAGCGCGTCTCCATAGGCTGCAAAGAGAGCGCAATATTTTCGCTTGCTTTATCGCGGGGTGGGTTTTACGTTTGATAACCCCACGATGAATTTCAGCACTTTCCCCTTACATAATTTCATAGAGCAATTTCTGATAGTCTAGTAGTTGTGCCGTTCGTTTTGGCATAGCTATGAGGATCAAAAACCTATGGTGTTGGACATCCGCGACTTGCGCCCACAGGTTGAGCCAGTCGCCGAAACATCGCTAGACCAATTACTCCACGGAGAACAGGCCCAACTACATGGGCTGGTGCTCAGCGCGGACGATTTGGAGCAACTCTTGACCATCGCCGAGGACTCGGGCGACAGCCGCCGACTAGCGGCCATCGACATCTTGAGCCAGCACCGCTCCTGGCTGTCTTCGCTGCGCCTGCTGCGCCGGATCGTGCGGTTGGCGCACAAGGAACTCGATTCCCGACCAGCCGCGGCCTTGGTGCAAGCACTGCGCCAATGCGACGAAGTCGCCCAATTTCTAACCAGCAAAGAGCGTGCGGTCGCCCGCGAAGCAGCGCGAGGCGTGCCGATCAGCCGCCAGACCCTCGCGCCGATCACTGAGGCGCTAGCGGCGGGCCTTCCAGCCGACATCGCGGCCGTATTGCTCGACAAAATTCGCCGCACGCATCCATCTATGGTGCCCTATGCAGTCGATTGCCTCCTCAAGTGCGGTCCCAATGAAAGCCTCTTGCGCGCGTTCTTGGCGCACTTGCCGCAGATACCGCTCTTCGCGCTCTTTATCGAGGCCGGGTTGCCGCAAACTATGACTTCGACCACTCGCGTCTGGCAACGGGCAGCGCGGATAGCCGCTGAAATCCTCCAGGAGGCCCCATCGGCCAAGCTGCTGCGCCACTTGCTCAGCAAGTGCGGCGAGGACGCGGCTTTCGCCCGCAACCACGCTCGCTTCCTGCACCGAATCGCCCAACGCGCCGACACCTCGTCGGATGCCGATTTAATCGGCCACTTTGAGCGGCTCACCTCTGGTGCCTCCGAGGACAAGGTCGCTCGCCTAGCACAGCTATTAGTCGGATTAAGTGGGAGACTCGAAGGCCAAGCAGGGCAGCAAGCGGCCGCCTTGCTAGAAAATTGGAAATCTCGCTCGGCTTCGCTCAAACTCAAGATCTATCACTTAGAGCAAGGCATCCGCTGAGCATTTGTTCCAATACGAGTCTCCCCAAGGGCCGTTCGTCGACGGGCGAACGGCCTTTTTATTTGTGCACGCGCCACAGCAAGACCAAGGCCAAGACGGCAAACAACAGGTTGGCTATCCACGCGCCTAGCCAAGGCGCGAGGATTTGATTCCAACCGAGGGCTTGGCCGGCCTTGACGCAACTGTAGTAAACAAAACAGATCAGGACGCCCAAGCCAAAGCTGTTGGCCAAACCGGCGCGGCGGGCATTGGCACCGAGAGTCGCGCCGAGGGCGATGATGATGAAGCTGGTTAGGGGAAAGGATATTTTCAGATGCAAATCGACGCGCTGGCGCGTGGCATCCTCCCCGTTGAGCGTGGCGCGGGCGATGTAGTCGGCCAACTCGGCGTAGTTCATTTCCTCGGGGTCCTTTTGCTGGCGAGCAAAGTCGCTGGGTAGCAACGACAAGCTCGGCAGAGATAGGGTATCGAAGGAAGAAGTCGCCACAGCTTCGCCCTCGGCAAAGCGAAAGCGACGGCCTTCGAAAAGCACCCAAGTGCCCTCCCGCCATTCCATGCGCCGAGCCACCGCGCGCTCCAGCGGCGCGTAGCCGTGCAGCCGCTCCCAAGACACTTCGTCGGCGCGTTGCCGCCCCGCATCGTAGCTGCGGGCGTACACGAACTGGTTGTCCACATCTTGGAGCAGGACTTGGCGGCGGGAGCCATCGCTGCGGTGATAGGACTTAATCTCATCGCTAATTTGGTTGTACCGATAGGTCGCGGACGGCACCACCCAATCGGTAAAGAAAAAGGCCGCGCCCGCAACGGCGAGAGCACACGCCCAGACCGGGGCCAGCAGGCGATACAGGCTAATGCCAGTGGCCTTCATGGCGGTGATTTCGTTATGGCGCGCCAAGCTGGTCAAGGCAAAGAGCGCGCCCAGCAGCGCGGCGATGGGTAGAGTCAAAATGAGCCAGTACGGGAGCCGATAGACGTAGTAGAGCAAGATCTGCTCGGGGCGAGCTTTAAAGTCGATAAACGTGTCGATGTTTTCGGTGAGATCGATAATCACCGCAATGAGCAACAGGCTGACCACGGCAATCCCCAGACACAACAGGAAGCGGCGCGTTAGATAGAGGTCGAGGGTGCGCATCTCAGGTCTCTTGCGCCCCTCGGCGGCCAGCGCGATCGTACGCGACTAACCACAACAACCCCCATCCGACGAGGGCGAAAACCCCATTGGGCGCCCACATCGCCAACGGCGGTGGAATATAGCCGCGGTCGGCCAACTCCTCGCCGCCGATGAGGAACATCCAGTAGATCCAAAAGAAGAACAAGCTGATG
>JAJEEZ010000284.1:0-5372 GCA_022820705.1 Candidatus Latescibacterota bacterium
GTACACGCGGCTCGTGGAGCAGGCCGGACTGCGCGTTGCTTATGCCAGCCACTTTCCTCGTCCAACACTCCTAGAAGGCGAGAGCGGGTTGCGCGATTGGATGGAGATGTTCGCCAAGACGCTTACAAAGGGCGTTTCCCCGTCGATGCTCGAAGAGCTGTGGAAAGCAGTGGAGAACGCCGTACGCCCGGCATTGTACGGCGATGGGGGTTGGCACGCCGACTACTGGCGTCTGCGCGTGGTCGCCTATAAAGAGTGAATTTACGACCGCTATCTATGGAGATGCGCCACGTAATTTGGGACTGGAACGGTACCTTAGTGGACGATGCTTGGCTGTGCGGCGAGATCGTCAACGAGTTGTTAGCACGCCGGGGACTCGCCCCGACCACGCCGTGCAAATACAGCGAGGTCTTCGGGTTCCCCCTGCGGACCTACTACCAGCACGTAGGCTTTGACTTAGAGCGCGAGGACTTTGCGACCCTTGGCGACGAGTTCAATATCCTCTACAGCCAGCGTCTCTACGAGAGCCGATTGCGCAAGGGAGCGTGCGAAGTGCTGGCCGCGCTGGGCCGCAACGGGATCGAGCAATCCCTCTTATCGGCCTCTAACGAAGTGGACCTTGAAGAAATGGTCGCTCACTACGGGTTGCGGTCCCACTTTGTCGCAGTCGCCGGGGTGGATAATGGCTTAGGGGAGGGAAAAATCGAGCGCGGACATCGGCACCTTGCGGAACTCAACTACCGGGCCGATGAAGTCTTGCTCGTCGGCGATACGCTGCACGACATTGAGGTGGCCGCCGCGCTCGGAGTCCATTGCGTCCTGCTGCCTTCCGGCCACCAGAGTCGGCGTCGGTTGGAACTCGGGGAATGCGCTGTGGTGGATGAGCTTTTTGCCGTAGCCGCTTTGCTCGGCCTAAAAGGAGATATTCATGACTGAAACGTGGCGCGGAATTATGCCGATTGTGGTGACCCCCTTTACCGATAGCTACGCACTGGATGAAGTGGCCTTGCAGGACTTGGTCGCCTTCAGTATTGAAGCGGGTGCCACGGGCTTAGTGGGGCCAGCCAATGCCAGCGAATTTTCGACTCTTTCCGACGAGGAACGCCGCCGCTGGATCGAGATCGTCGTCGCTGCGGCCGCTGGCCGAGTACCCGTAGTGGCCTCTGTCACCTCGGGCCATGCCTTGCCTGCTATAGCCCTCGCTCAGTTTGCCCAAGCCGCAGGAGCCGACGGGGTCATGTCCATGCCGCCGCACGTATTGCGCGTTGACCAAGAAGGCTGCTTCGCCTTTTACCAGCAGTTAGCAGACTCGATTGAGGTCCCGATCTGCGTGCAAAATTTCGACGCGCCGGTCGGTACGCCCATGAGCGGCGAGCTGTTGGGAAGGATGTGCCGCGAGTTGGCGGGCGTCGATTACATCAAGGAAGAGACCGTTCCCGAGCCTTGGCAGGTCAGCCGCACGCTGGCGCTGGCGGGCGCGGCCTGCAAGGGCGTATTGGGCGGCAAAGGGGGCGTCTATTTGCTCGACGAGTATCGGCGCGGTGCCTGCGGTAACATGCCGGGCTGTCACGTGACCGACGCTATGGCGGCGATCTGGGATGCTCTTGAAACGGGAGATGAGACGACGGCGCGGGCACACTTCTATCAGCTCCTGCCGCTGATGAACTACGAGCGGCTCTACGGAATCGCGATCTACAAGTGGATTTTGCAAAAGCGCGGGTTGATTCGCTCGACAGTTTGCCGGGCGCCCGTGCCCATCCTAGACGACGACGCGTTGACCGAGTTGGAGATCATTTGGTCGGGTGTCGCACCGCTCTTTCGAGGGTAAAGTGACTACTTACAAACAGCGCATCGAGCGCGACGGCTTTTGCGTTATCGAGCAAGTGATTCCCAAGGCACTAGTCGGGGATATATGCGCCGAGCTAGTGGCTGTGGTCGAGCACAATCGCCAGCAGTCCGACGCCAAATTGGCCGAAATTCGCCGCCGTGGTCACCGGATCGGCACCCCGGGCGTGGCCCAGTGCAAACAAGTCATCAATCAGGTGCAATCCTTTGCTCCGTACTTAGCCGACCGCCGACTCCTAGAGGTAATCAAGTCTTTTTTCGGGGATTGGGCGCGGATTTCCTGCACGGACTGCGTGGTCAATCACCCGGGTAATGCGCGGGGCTATTGGCACGCCGATTGGCCTTACAACTCCACCAACGCCTCGCACATCCCCGCGCCGTACCCAAACGCGGTCCTGCACCTTTCGACGATATGGATGCTCACGCCGTTTGCCGCTGAGACAGGGGGGACCTTCGTGGTGCCGGGCAGTCACCGCTGGCCGCGCAATCCCGCGGCTGGGGACATGCCCGAAATGGATCAGGACGCGCCCTATCCTACCGAGTGCCAGGTCGAAGGGACGGCCGGCAGCGTCTTGGTGTACGACAGCCGGCTTTGGCACGCCGTAGCTCCCAACCAAAGCGAAAGCGATCGCGTCGCCCTTATCGTGCGCTACGCTCCTTGGTGGCTGAACCTAAACCCTACGCTCATCGGTCGGCCTGAACACGAGGCCATGGTGATGGAGACCGGAGGTAAAAACTACGAGATGGAACCGATTGAGCGGGAGGTTTTTGACCGATTACCAAAAGAGGTCAAGCCTTTATATCACCATTGGGTTGAGCAATCTGCTCAGCCTGATGAAGCGCACGGGCACTGACACCCAAAACGCCGAGAAAGCCCTCGGAGTCGCGGTGGTCGAAGTCGCCGATGGCCTCCATGGAAGCGGTGTCCTCGCTGTAGAGAGAGTGGGGAGCGTCGCTGGCTGCGCAAAAGGCGACTTGGCCTTTGTAGAGCGAGACGGAGATGGTCCCGGTTGCCAATTGATTAAAGTGGTCGATGAGTTTCCAACTGGCTTGGGTCGCCGTGTCAAACCAATAGCCTTGGTATATTTGCTCGGCAATAAACCCAGAGATAACGGTGAAAATCCGCCGAGCGCGGCGGTCGAGAATGAGCTGGAGCAAGTAATCGTAGCACTGGCCGAGCAGTTCTAGGGCTGGCGCTTCATATACGCCGCGTGACTTGATGCCAACGAAGCGGTTTTCCACTGCGTGTAAGCCAATGCCGATCCCGTGCCGCCCAGCGATGGCGTTGCTCTGCTCAATGGCTGCGACCGGTCCGACGTCGTGGCCGTTGACGGCGATTGGGACGCCTCGTTCAAAGCGCACGGTGAAAGTCTCGGCGGCATCCGGCGCCTGCTGCGGAAAACAGCCCATGCCGGGCTCAATCAAACTGGCCGCGGTGTCTAAGGCTTCGAGCTGGCCGGCTTCGTGCGTCAGCCCGAGCATGTTGGCGTCTGTGGAGTAGGGCTTGTCTGGGGTGGCGGTTATGGGCAGGCCATGCCCTTGGCAGTAGGCGATCATTTCGCTGCGCCCGCCAAAGTTTTGCAAGAAGGCCGGGTCGCGCCAAGGGGCGTACACCTCGATGTGTGGCGCGAGCATTTGCGCCGCCAGTTGAAAGCGGACCTGGTCGTTGCCGCGCCCAGTAGCTCCGTGCGCCATTACCTGGATGCCGCGTTCCCGCATGTGGGGCAACATGCCAGCCACCGTTACGTGCCGGGCGATGCCAGTGGTGTTCCAATAGCCCCCCTCGTAGCGGGCCTGAGCTTGGACGAGCTGGATGCCAGCTTGGCAAATAGCCTCTCTGCGATCGTCGAGAATCATCTCAGTGGCCCCGCAGGCCTGCATCCGGCTCCGTATGTCTTCAATGCGCTCCTCATCGGGTTGACCCAGATCGGCGGTATAGGCGACGACTTCTAATCCTTGAGATTGAAGCCAATGGGTGATCGTACAGCTATCTAGGCCACCGGACGCGGCCAGCATGACCTTTTGGCCCTTTAGATCTGCGATGCTCATGGTTGCTCCTTTTGTGCTTTTGTGAATAGTAGATAATTTAATGAATAAAAATTATTAATCAAGAATAATTATTAATAAACACGATAAGTAACTCTCACTTTATCTTGACAGTTTTTGCCCGCAAGAATATCATTAACAAATGCTTATTGACGCGCATAATCACCCTAACTGGCACGGGTTTAACGCCGCCAAAATCCTGCGCAATATGGACGAGCAGGGCATCGACCAAATGTGGCTTTTCTCGTGGGAGGTCCCTGCAGATGAATACTCGCCTTCGTATCACTCGGTGTTGTCCCCTACGGGCTTGGGGATTCCCTTTGAAGATGTGCTAGCCGTCGGCAGAGAAGCGCCCGATCGCTTTGTCCTCGGCTACATGCCGCATCCCAAGCGGCCCGACGCCATAGACCGGCTCAAGGCTGCGGTCGAAATCCACGGCGTACAGGCCGCCTCTGAGTTGAAAGTGCGCCTACCGTTTGACGATCCAGACGCGCTGCGCCTGTACGAAGCCTGTGGCGCAATGCGTTTGCCCATTACGATCCATCTCGACTATCCAATCGACCACGGCCGCGGCGCTTACCCGCGCCCAAACTGGTGGTACGGTGGCAGCCTCGACGCGCTTGAACGCGCGGTTGTAGCCTGTCCGCAGACGGTCTTTATCGGCCATGCCCCTGGGTTTTGGGCCCATATTTCCGGGGATGATCGCTATGACAAGGAGAGCTATCCGAGAGGTCCGGTGCTGCCGAATGGGCGCTTGGCCCCGATGATGCGTCAGTACCGCAACTTATATGCCGATCTGTCGGCCGGATCGGGTTTGCGCGCGCTGCAAAGGGACCGGGACTTCGGCCGCGATTTTCTCCTCGAATTTCAAGACAAATTGCTCTTTGGACGGGACTACTTTGACACTAAGCTAATGGATTTTCTGAGCATCCTTGAGCTACCTGCGAAAGCCTTTGACAAGATCGCCTACCAAAACGCCGAGCGCCTCTTGTCTTCCTATCTAGATACGCCGTGAAGACGGCTGAAAGATAAACTATGGGGGTATGGGAGGCAGCGGGCCTGATGGCCCTATCCTTCGTGCTGTTGGCCAAATGCGCCGACTATCTGGTGGAGGGAGCCATTGATATTGCGCGCTACCTCCACGCTCCGCCGATTTTGATCGGCATCGTCATCGTTGGCCTTGGCACTACCGCGCCCGAACTGGCGGTCTCCGTGACCGCCGCCCTTAGGGACTCGCCCGAAGTGGCACTGGGCAATGCTGTGGGGTCGGTTATTTACGACGATGGCTTGGCTCTGCCCATGGCAGCGCTTTTTGCTACTACGGCCATTGCCATCGACCGCATCGTGCTGCGCTCGGCGGCGATTTTTCTCATCACCGTAGATATAGTGGCTTGGTACATGGCTTTCGACGGGACGCTGGCCCGGATGGAAGGTGGCGCGTTGGTGGGTCTTTTTGTCCTATACCTGATATACTCGTTCTG
>JAJEEZ010000612.1:0-4136 GCA_022820705.1 Candidatus Latescibacterota bacterium
CCAAAATTGGCTTTTTGCCGGCTCGCTCGACTGTGTTCCACAAGTACTCGGCCTGCGAGAGCTGGGTGTTGATGCCCCACACGGTCTCGTCGAGACGCCCACCTAACTTGCGGATATTGAAGTCCATGACCTGATGGGTTCCCGCCCAAGCTCCGGTCGAAGTGGCCGTCCAGCCGGGTGGCGTCAAGGTTGGAAAAACGCCGATCATGGGCCGCTTGACGCCCTGCGCCATAAGTTGACCTAAGTGGGGCATGTGACCTTGATCCACCATGTGTTGCACCAACTCCATGGCGGCTCCGTCCATGCCGATGACGATGGCTTTTTGTGCCGGACTCTGCATGATTTCTCCTGTGTTAGATTCCCAAGCGTTCGTACTGCTCTTGCGGTGCTTCGCACGCTTCCATTTGCGCGCGCAATAGTCCCTGCATCCGCTGCTCCAAGGTTGGGTCAGAGAGCGGGGCCTCTTGGCGCGGGTCTTGCTCCAAGTCGAAAAGAAGGGTTCCGTACTCGTGCTGCTTGCTGCGCGTGTGTCCTTGCGTCCGCAGCAGCCGACAGCCCTTGCTAAAACCAAACGGCTCGGCGAGCTCCACGTTGGCGAATTCATCGACTGGGAAGGGGTCGCGCATGTGCGTGGGCATGAGCGTGTAGTTGTACAGGGGCTGGTTGTCGGGCTGGGCAGGCGCGCGCATGTACACGTAGCGGCCATCGGTGACGTTTACCTGCCCGCCGTGGTTGCCGAAAATCGCGGCCTCGCGCACGGGGGAGTCGCTGGCGCAGACTTCGCGCAGGCTCTGGCCTAGCATGTCCTCGGTCGGCTCCATCTCAAAGAGGTCTAACAAGGTCGGCCCCAAGTCGATCGACGGTTGCACCAAGCTCTGCCGCCGCTGGCCCGCGTGGCCGCAGCGCGGATCCCAGACGAAGAACGGCGTATTGGACAGCTCGCGGTACCAAGGCATCTGTATCTTGGCCCACAGGTCGTGCTCGCTGAGCAGGAAGCCGTGGTCGGTCCACACGATGAGCATGGTGTCGTCCCACAGTTCGAGCCGGTCCATCTCGTCGAGGATGTCGCCGAGGCGGGCGTCGCACATGCTCAGCAGCGATGCGTAGTGGCCCCGGCATTGATCGACGAGGGCTTGCTCTTCGGTCACCGGGCCGTAGGTCGGCCAATCGAACAGCACGGACGAGCGGTTCTTAAAAAGCTCTGGGTAGAGGTCTTGGTATTGGCGTTGGGTGAAAAACGGCTCGTGCGGGTCAAAGGTCTCGATCTGCAAAAACCAGTTGTCTTGCGCGTGGTTGCGGCGGATGAACTCGACGCCGGACTTGAAGGTCTGCGATTGGGGCTGATCTTCCTCGCGGCGCATGTATTGCCGGTTGACGTGGTCTTGGCGGTGCCACATGCTGCGGCCCGCATTGCTCGCGTGCGCCTCTACGGGTGGCGGGTCGGCTACTTGTCCGATCCACGGGTCGCCCTCTTGGCCGCGGAAGAACTGCCAAGTGTTGTACTGGGTGTGATAGGTAGCGCCGCCGGCCTCCCAGTAGTGGTAGTGATCGCTGATGAGGTGCGACGAGACGCCGGCCTCGCGTAGCATTCGAGGGACGGAGTCGTCGAACGGCTCCAGCGGCCCCCAAGAGCGGTGGAGAAAGTTGGGTCGCCCGGTGTGCAAATCGCGACGGGCTGGCATACACGGCATGGAGCAGACGTAGCTGGTGTCGAAAGTGAGCGACCGCTCGGCGAGCCGCTGGAAATTGGGCGCGTGCGTCCAATCGCAGCCGTAGGGCGGCAACATGTGCCGGTTGAGCGAGTCGAACATGACCATAATTGCTTTCATACATTTACCTCGTGTAGGAGTTGGAGAGCCTGCTGCCCGCGCTCGGATTCAGGATCGCGCCGCGCAATGCGCCGCAGTTGGTACAGGGCACGCTCGTCGCCGTCCCGCGCTAGGGACAGGGCCTCGGTAAACCCTTGATCTCCCCATTGGGACGACTGCGGTACCACGTCTAGGTCTAGATCCTGCCAATAGTACTGCAATGATTCGCTTTGCCAGCCCGCGTAGCAGGCTTCCCAGTTAAAGCCGGTGACGCCGATCAGGTGTGGATCCAGCATGTGCTGTGCAATCGGCTCGCCCTGCGCCTGATAGCGGTTGTCGAGCGAGATGCGCAGGCGATCTTCCGTGTAGTTGGGCAAGGCTTGGTGGACGGTCAGGCTCGGAAAGATCAGCGCGTCTCCGGCTTCGTAATTCGCGCTCAGCCAGCGCCCGGTCAGTTCGGATTCGTCCACGGCTAAGCCGCCGGCCCCCAGAGAGAAGTGGTGCTCGCGCACCTTGCCGATTTTGTGCGATCCGGGCAGCACGGCCAATCCTCCCAGTTCCAGCGGACAATCGCCCACGGGAGCCCAGAAGGTATAGGTGTTGAAGCTGCCTTGGAAGTGGACAAAGTCTTGGTGCATGGGCGTGGTGTGCTCGGTGTATTGGGGAAACCACAGCCGGGCAATTTTTTGGGGATGCGGCAGCACCGGGCCACCGACGACTTGCTCCATCACGGCTAAGACCTCCGGCCAATGCCCAGCTTGGTGGAAAGCCTCCAAGCTGTACACCCGGTGATATATCTCGGCGTATTCGGGATCGCCTTCAGTGCACTGCGCGTCGATTCGCGCAATGCCTTCCATGGGATCCGTACCGGCGACCAGCCACCCGGCCTCCATCAACACCTCCGCCATCTCTTGCCGCAGGGATAGCAGCTTGTCTTTGGCCATGATCTGCCGCAAGAAGATGTACCCTTGTTCGTCCAGTCGCCGCCGCAGCTCGGCGCTGTCGCCGAGGGCATCGTTGGCCTCTTGCATCAGGCCGACTTCACTTGTGTCTTTTGCTGTCATCAGGCTCGTCCTTAGCTGGCCGCTGGCTCCATCTCGTTGTCCCGGAATCCGGCCACGACGATGTTGTTGTTGCGATCCAGCACGTTGTCTTGGTCGATGCGATGCGGATTGTCCTCAGCGCGTCCCACCGGCCGCAGCGCCGTGCTGTGATAGCCAAAGCGCACGGATTTGCGCCAAGAATCCGTGCGGTTGCAATCCGACCAGTGGATCGTCTGGTAGCTGAAGAAGATCATGTCGCCGCGCTCTGCCGGCACGGCGACGCTGTCGAGGCGGTCGGGATGGTACTGCGCGGGCGGCAGGTGCGGGGCTGTTTCCGGCCCCAACACGTGCTCCAGCGGCCCTTGCTTGTGGCTGCCCGGCACGACCATCAGCGCACCGCTCTCCAGCGGCGTGTCGTCTAAGTGCAACAAGCAATCGACAAAATCCGGGCCGTCGTGCGGGTAGAACGGATAGTCTTGGTGCATGGGGAAGGGCGTGCCTTTCTCCGGCGGCTTGGCGTGCAGGACCGTGTGGTGCCACTGAATTGGGCCGTCGATGAGCTGCCGCACGCAGGAGATCATGGCCTCGTGGAAGAGGACTCGGCCCCAAGCGGCCGAGTAAAAATGCGGGTTGTGCATGAAGACCGCCCGCGTGTTGAGCCGATCTTCTTCTTCGAGGTAGCGATCGCGCCAGGGACCAACCCAGCCGATGGTTTCTTGCCCCCATTGTTCGATCACCCGCACCATCTCCGAGGCCAACTCTTCGGTTTCCTCGGGCGTGAAGAGTTGGGGGATCTTGAGATAGCCCTGTTCGCGATATTGCGCTACCTGTTCCTTGCTCAGCATGTCTAGCTCCTTTCTTCTTCGGCCCTCTTTTGCAGGGCGCGCATGTAAGCCAGTGTGTAAGCCGTGCCCAGCCGCCCGTCGTGCCCCCTACTGGGGCCGGACTGCACGCTACAAAGCGCGGGGTGGGATTTGAGCGGCAAATCTAAGGCCCGAGCCGCGCGCTATCAACCAAGGGACGCAAGCGGCAGATCGAATATGTCGCTATACTTGGAAAGCGGGAGGTATGCGTGCAAAATGCAGAATAAATTCATGCGGCGTGCGGCCCCAATCGTCACGCTGACGACGGATTTTGGCGGTAGCGATTACTACGTCGGCGCGATGAAGGGAGTCATCTTGGGCATCGCACCGGAAGCCCAGCTCGTGGATATCTCCCACCAGATTCCGCCTCAAGACGTGCTCGCCGCCGCTTTCGTTCTGCGCCACGCCGCGCGCGAATTCCC
>JAJEEZ010000278.1:0-6535 GCA_022820705.1 Candidatus Latescibacterota bacterium
GGTGCCGTGTTAGCTGAAGTGGTTTTTTTATTTTTTCTCAATGATCCGTTAGTGCTTCAAATATGTTGTCTCTTGAGAGCATTCACGGCAAGGTGACTCTAGTCCATATTGAAGGTGGTCAATCTCAAAATCAGGAAGATGGTTATTGATGATCACCTTTGAAATACCTTCTTCATAATACACGCCAAAGAAGCAATCTTCCATTACAGTTCCTGTCTTTACGTTATCCCCAAGATTCAAAACACTTGTTCTACCTATTGGCTCTCCTTTACTGTCAAAGGCTACAAGTGAGACCATAGGGGAATTTGGTGCATCGGTCCAAACCATTCCCACATGCGTTGGCAATTTGCTTAAAACTTGCTCATTGAAGACAAACACTAAAGAAAAATTGCTTTTGGACCATAAAGAGTGTCCTTGCAAGCCCGATTCATCAAGCCGACCATCATCTGCATCAACAGAGTCAACAAATCGCGACTTATATCCCAAATCGCCAATGACAAGACTACCCTGATTAACACTGACCCCAGGTGTATTCAGTTTTCCATCTTCAAAATCCTCCAGATAGAAATAGAGATAGTGGCTGTTTTTGAAAGGGCTATCTGCAAAACTTCGATAGGGCATGTGGCTCTGAAAATCGGTCTGTGTGTACGCGGTACTTGCTATCATAGAAATTAGGAGTGCCGCATATATGTGAATCCTCACCAGCAATAACTCCTTGCGGTATTCTTTAAGTCCATTTCAGCTAACAGTTTGTACCTGAACAAGTAATTCAGGTAACAGCCGCTATATGCGAAGCTACGTCCCTTGATGCACAGTCGCAATCGCAACGTGGCGACGACAATCTAACGCCTACTTCCACAGCAGCCGAAGGTAAAACAGCGGATTCGTCAGCATCTTGCGCGGCACGGCGTCGGCCATCATGCCGCAGATCATGTCGCTGACCTCGGCACTTTTGGCGGCCTTGCGAATGACCAAGTTCATCAGGTAGGGCCAGCGGCCCAAATTGTGCAGCTTGGTGCTCAGCTTCAACTCGCTGCCCAGCGCATCCCACAGCCGATCCTCATAGCACCGCAAAAAACCAGCCGAATAATTCCCGGCCTCCCGCGCTTGAGCCGCAGTCTCCACAGCAAAGCGAGCCGAGTACAGCGCATTGCCAATGCCCTCGCCCGTGAACGGGTCGATCAGGCCGGCTGCGTCCCCCAAGAGCAGAAAGCCATTCCCGTGCGCCGGTCGCCGCCGCGAGCCAACCGGCAAATTCCAACCGACCGGGTCTTCGAGGGGGCGCGCGTCGCGGAAGCGCGCGCCAAAGGTCGTGCTCGCCACCGCGGCTGCGAGCGCGTCCTTGAGGTCGATACCGCGCGCCTTAATATCTCGGTGATCCATGCCGATGCCGACATTGGCGCGGTCGCCCTCTAGGGGAAAGATCCAAAAATACCCGGGCCGTACCTCGTCTATAAAGTGCAATTCGATCTGATCGCTCAGGCCCGCCACGCCCTCAAAGTATTGCCGCAAGGCCACCATCCAATCGCGGCTCTCGTGGCGGTACAACCCGCTCTTGCGGGCGACGATCGAATTGAAGCCATCGCACCCCAACACCAAGGGCGCGCGAAATTCTAGGCTAGTGCCGTCCGCTGTACGCCCCTCCACCCCACAGACCTGCTCACCCTCTCTCAGAAGCTCGCGCACGGCAAAACCCTCTAAGGTGTGAGCGGCTGCGGCCAGCGCTTTAGCAAAGAGAAAGTCGTCGAAAACCTCGCGGCGGATGACAAAACCCTCCATCGGCAGCACCCGGCCAGTCAGGGCGTTGTGCAGCTCATAGCTGTTCAGGTCGATAGACGCGGCGGTCGCGTCTGGGCTGCCAAAGACAATGCGGGTAACAGCCGCCCCAGGCAGGTCGCACACCTCCTCAAACAGCTCTAGCTCGTGGAGGATAGCCACCGTCTTGCCGGAGAGGGCGTCGCCGCAAATTTTGTCGCGGGGAAAGCACTGCTTGTCCAGCAGCAGGGCCGCCAACCCGTGGCGCTGCGCATACATTGCGGCCGTGGCACCAGCCGGACCGCCGCCGACGATGATGAGGTCGTAAGTTTGCACGTGGCCAGAAAATAGCCCGTCCAGCCCTCGCTACAAGGGCGCGGGCCGAATTTGCTTTGTAGGTGATCTTCCTTACAAAATTGGATGCGAAAAGCCACTCCCTTTAGGGCGGATAGCTAGCATAGGTTGGCCTGATGGGCGCGGAGCGTCCCTGAAGGGCAGCCTTCCTATGGACAAAGACGGATTTTAGCATAGACTTATTGTATGCGTAAGGCGTTCAAATACAGGCTCTATCCAACGCGGCAGCAGCAGCGCGTATTGGCTGAGCACCTCGAGGCGTGTCGTCGCCTCTACAATACCCTTCTGTGCGACCGGATACAGGCCTATCAGGAGCAGGGTGCATCGCTGAGTCTGTATGACCAACACAGCAAGCTTCCCTTTCTCAAGACCGACTGGCCGCCATTGGCGGAGGTGCATAGTCAGGTCTTGCAAAATGTAGGGGTGCGCGTTGACTTGGCTTTCAAGGCGTTCTTTCGTCGCTGCAAGGCAGGTGAGAAGCCGGGTTTTCCGCGCTATAAAGGCGCCGGGCGTTATGATAGCATCACGTACCCACAAGCCCTAGGTTTTGCCCTCACGGCCGGTCGGTTGCGTTTGGGCAAGGTGGGCTTGGTGCGCCTTCGTCGGCATCGTCCTCTTGCGGGGATAGCCAAGACCTGCACCGTGCGACGTAGCACAACCGGCAAGTGGTATGCTACCATTGTCTGTGCGGTAGCGCCTGCGCCCCTGGAACCATCCCGTGAGGCGGTCGGTCTGGATGTCGGCTTGGCGCCGTTTGTCACCCTGTCGTCGGGCGAACAGATCGCCAATCCGCGCTTCTTTCGTCAGGAGGAACAAGCCTTGGCCAAGGCGCAACGGAAGCTGGCCAAAGCCGACCAGGGCACACCCAAGCGAACTCAAGCGCGTACGGTCGTTGCTCGGATCCATGAGCGCATCCGGTTCAAGCGGCATGACTTTGCGCATCAATTGGTTCATAGGCTGATTAACCGCTACGGTATACTGGCTATCGAAGACCTGACGATCAACGGCATGGTGCATAATCACGGCCTCTCCAAATCTATTCATGACGCGGCGTGGTCGCAGTTTCGGCAATGCCTGTCCTACAAAGCGGAAGAGGCTGGTAGGATCTTGGTTGCCGTCAACCCGGCCTATACCTCGCAAGACTGCTCCCAATGTGGGCACCGTCTTAGAAAATCCCTTGGGCAACGACGCCATGCCTGTCCTTGCTGTGGTCTCCATCTGGATCGAGACGAAAACGCCGCGCGAAACATCTTGAGATTGGGGCTACAATCTCAGGCTCTTCGAAGCCAAGAAGCCGCCGCGCTTTAGCCGGCGGAATAGTCACATTTTCGGTTTCGTCAACACAAGCGCCAAAGGAGTTGCAACAAGATGTCCGAAGACGTCCACACCGAAGACCCACAGGTTGAAAAACGGGCTTTTCAAACCGAGGTCCAACAGCTACTCCACCTGTTAGTTCACTCGCTGTACACCCAAAAAGAAATTTTCTTGCGCGAGCTGATTTCCAACGCCTCGGACGCGCTGGACAAAATTCATCACCGCTCGCTAACCGACCGCAATATCCGCGACCCAGACGCCGAACTGGACATTGAGCTCGAGGTGTCCAGCAGTAACAAGAC
Organism: Candidatus Latescibacterota bacterium; assembly: GCA_022820705.1. GTDB lineage: Bacteria > Latescibacterota > UBA2968 > UBA8231 > UBA8231. The sequence continues at coordinate 3,726 of JAJEEZ010000278.1, forward strand.
CCTGACGATCCGCGACCGCGGGATCGGCATGACCCGCGACGAGGTCAATGAAAATATCGGCACCATTGCCCGCTCAGGCTCGGCCGAGTTTGCCGCCAAGCTGGCCGAAGCCGACGACGAGCAAGAAAAACTCAAGCTGATCGGCCAGTTCGGAGTGGGCTTCTACTCGGTCTTCATGGTCGCCGACCGAGTAGTGATCACCACGCGCTCAGCCGACCCAGACGCCGACGGCGTGCTATGGGAATCCACCGGCGACGGAGCCTACACCCTATCCCACGCCGACAAAGCCGATCGCGGCACCGAGATCAAGCTCTATATCCGCTCGGACTGCGAGGAATTCCTCGACGCCCACCGACTAGAAGCCATCATCCGCAAGCACTCGGATTTTGTCGCCTATCCCATCAAGGTCGCCAACAAACAAGTCAACGACACGGCCGCGCTGTGGACCCGGCCGCGCAACGAAATCACCCCCGAGCAGTACAACGAGTTTTACACGCATCTGACTGGCGACCCCGAGGAACCGCTCGCGCGCGAGCACATCGTCGTGGATGTGCCGATCCAATTTTACGCCGTGCTCTACATCCCCAAGCGCGCACCAGTCCAATGGCTGCACACAGAGCCGACCATCTCGCTCAACCTGCACGTCGCGCGGGTCTTTATCCAAGACGACTGCAAGGAGCTTTTGCCGCTGTGGCTGCGCTTTGTGCGCGGAGTGGTTGACTGCGACGACTTGCCGCTCAACGTCTCGCGCGAAACTCTCCAACAAAACCCCATCATCGGCAAAATCCGCGCCACCTTGGTGCGGCGCATCATCGGCATGTTAGAGGGCATGGCCAAGAAGGACGAGGACCAGTACATGACCTTTTGGCACGCCTGCGGCACCATCCTCAAAGAGGGCGTGGCCACCGATGCCGCGCACCAAGCCCAGCTCGCCAAGCTCCTGCGCTACCGCTCCTCGCTGACCGACGATGACACGCCCTACATTTCATTGCAGACCTACGTCGATCGGATGCAGAGCGATCAGGACAAAATTTACTACCTCGCCGGCGAGAGCAAAGAAGCCATCGCCCAAAGTCCCCTGTTGGAGGCCTTCCGCAAGCGCGGCCTAGAGGTGCTCTACCTCGACGAGCCGGTCGATGAATGGGTCGTCCAAGGGCTGCAAAAGTTCGCCGACAAAGAGTTCGCTGGCGTGGATGCGGCCGAACTGGACTTGGACGAGGACGCAGTTGAGTTGGAAGGAGTCGATGAGCAGAAGGCCGAGACCATCGAACTGATCTCCTTTCTCAAGAACAAGCTCGCCGGCCGGGTCGAAGACGTGGTCGAGTCCAAGCGGCTGACTGACAGCCCTTGCCTGCTGGTCGCTAGTCAAGGCGGTTTGAGCCGCAACATGGAGCGGCTGATGAGAATGACCGACCAAGAGTTCAAAGGCTCGCTGCGCACGCTAGAAATCAATCGCCAACACCCCATTATCCGCAACATGGCCGCGGTGCTCAAGCGCGACCGCGACTCCGAGCAGTTGGAGAGCTGGGCGCATTTTCTGGTTGATTTCGTCTTGCTGGGCGAGGGCACGGTCGAGGATCCACAGCGGCTGAGCCAGAGCTTGCAGTCCATCATGGGCGCGGCCACAGAGCACGCGACCGAGGAGAGTTAGACATGTCCGATCAAGTGCGCCAACAAGCCCTAGCAGCCCGCGCAGCGTCGCGCGTGCTCGCCGCAACGTCCGAGAAGGGGCGCAACCAAGCCCTCGAAGCCATTGCCGCGGCCCTCGAAGCCAATCGCGAGCGCATCTTGGCAGCCAACGCCGAAGACCTAAAAGCTGGCGAGCAAGATGGGTTGGCCTCGCCTTTGCTCAAGCGACTCGACCTGAGCGGGCACAAATTCGCCAGCACCGTGGAGATGGTGCGCGATGTCTGCGCCCAGCCCGATCCCCTCGGCCGGACCCAGAGCGCGACCGAGCTAGACGACCAACTCCACCTCTATCGCGTGACCGTGCCCATTGGCGTGATCGGCGTGATCTTTGAATCCCGACCCGACGCTCTAGTGCAGATCGCCTCCCTGTGCCTCAAGTCCGGTAATGCCGCCCTGCTCAAGGGAGGCCGCGAGGCCACTGTGACCAACCAAACCCTCGCCGAGATAATGTGCCAAGCCACGCAGGGTATCCTGCCAGAGGGGTGGATGACGCTCCTGTCCGGCCGCGAGGAAGTCCGCGCCCTCCTCGGCGAAGAGAACCTAATTGACCTCATCATCCCGCGCGGCAGCAACGAGTTTGTGCAATACATCATGCACAATACTAAAATCCCGGTCATGGGCCACGCCGACGGAATATGCCACGTGTACGTCGATGCCAGCGCGGATCTGGACAAGGCCGTGCAAATCGCCGTCGATGCCAAGACCCAGTACGTGGCCGTGTGCAACGCGGCCGAGACCCTGCTCGTCCACAGCGGCATTGCCTCAGCCTTTTTGCAGCTGGCCGTGCCAGCACTGCTCGAAAAGGATGTGGAGCTGCGCGGCGACGAGCGCGCCCTCGCCCTCGCCAATGCCAACGGGCAAGTCAAACCAGCCACTGAAGCCGACTGGTCCACCGAATACCTAGACTTGATGCTAGCGGTAAAAGTCGTCGATAGCACGGCCGAGGCCATCGAGCACATCAACGCGTACGGCAGCCACCACACCGACGCGATCGTGACCGAGGACTCGGAGGCTGCGCTCACCTTTTTGCGCGAAGTGGATTCAGCTTCGGTGATCCACAATGCCTCGACGCGCTTTGCCGATGGCTTCAAATACGGGCTGGGAGCCGAGGTCGGCATCAG
>JAJEEZ010000068.1:0-3905 GCA_022820705.1 Candidatus Latescibacterota bacterium
TCCCATCCCTGTATCCTTTCCGCTACACTCCAGCACCTCCGATCCTCTGCCTCCCCTCTGAACCGCCCCTAGCACGATTTTTGCTTATTGCGGATACCACCCCACCCGCAACAAGGCGTGGCTCATGGCTGAATTCGATACGGTCGCCAAACACCTCATCCACACATACCCCCACGACTTCGCCCGCTTCGCCCTCCAACACGACGACTTCAAGGTCCTCGGCGTCGTCGATACCGAACAACCCACCGTCGAAGCCCACCGCACCGATAGCCTCATCCGCGTGTGCATCGGCGGCGAGAAGGCGTTAGTCCATCACGAGTTTCAAACCACCGACAGCGACCCACCCATGCCGCTGCGCATGGCCGCTTATATCGGCCGCGGCATTGAGCAGTACGACCTGCCTTTCTATTCCACCGTCATCTATCTGCGTCCCGATGCCGGCCGCACCGATCCGGGGTACTATCTCCAAGAGCGGCACGGCTTCCGCGTATTGGTGCAATACCAAGTAATTCGGCTGATTGAGATAGACGGCCAAGGGATTCTCGACGCGGGGCATTCGGGCTTGTTTCCGTTTGCACCGTTGATGCAGCGGCCTGCGAGGGTGGATGCTGAGGCATGGTTGCGCCAGTGCGTAAATCGGGCGCAGCAGGTGCCGATGGACGAGCCGCTCAAGGCGAGTTATCTGGCCGATCTTGCCATTTTAAGCGGATTGGTGTATAAATCAGAGACGATTAAGACTATCATTGCGGAGGAGACCATGTACGAATCGTCGATAGTGCAGTATTTTACGGAGAAGGGCATCAAGCAAGGCATTGAGCAAGGCGGCCGAGAACGCACCGTTGAAGCTTTGCTCGATGTGCTGGAGATTCGCTTTGGGCTGGCCGCGTCAGATCCGTTGGCCACCCGCATTGCGGCCATCGACGATGTGCAGCGCCTCAAGCAGTTGCATCGAGCGGCCATACAGGTGCCCAGCCTTGAAGAGTTTAGACGCCTGTTAGACACAACCGAGTAGGGGCACCGCGTAACGTCAGTATATAATTGAATGGACCGAGCAGCGGGTGCGGTCTATGCGGCCGAAACCGGCTTCAATTGTGCTGCATAGTTGGCAATTATATATTTTCTACTATCCATTAGCTTGCAAAGGTTGCAAGTTCGCCCAAACCACCACAAGGAGAGCAAGAATGAGGTTACTGATCGCCTGCGGCTTTAGCCTAGCCTTAATCGGAGCCGCAAACGCCCAGTTCAACGATCCGCCGGCCCTCGAGAATCGCAACGGCCGGCTCGGCTTTGAGTTTTACATGCTCGAAGTCCCCGATCCCAGTTCCATGACGGCCGATGGCGACGCCAGCGACTGGGGCTGGTTCGATCCCGAGTACACCCTCACCATGGATGAGTGGCGCGACGAAGCCGATCGTCCCCTGCCCGAGCGCGACGACTACAACGTCACCACCCTCATGGGCTGGAAAGGCGGCGATGTCAACCGCTGGTACGTGCACATGGAAATTGTCGACGACGTCCTCTGCCACTGGGGCACCAACGTCGAGCAATGGCACGCCGACATGATCGAGTTCGCCCTCGATCCGACGGATCACGGCCGCGAATTCGGCACCGGTTGGGTCATGGAATACATCGCCCGCCCGGGCGACATGGTGCCGCCGCAGAACGTGCGCTATCGCTGGACCGGCCCAGAAGGGTGGCTGGAAAACAACGAGGTCATTGAGTTCGCCGTCCGCGTCGATCCGCCCGAAGCCTGGGCCGCTGAAGTGTGGGACGCCGGTGGGACCACGTATTACGAGTGGAACTACGAAGTCAAGAGGTTCATGGAAGACGGCGGGCCCTCGGCCAGCGAGACCTTCCAGTTGGACGACGTCGCCGGGGAAGACGGCGCAGGCATCGCCTTCAACCTGTGGGCTGAGGACAGCGAGCCAACAGGAGACGACGGCGACCGTGCCTCTTCAGTGGTCAACGACATGACCACGCGCGGCCCTGAAGGCTCGGCGCGGCAGTACTACGCTCACGCCCTGCTGCTGCGCATGGGCGAGTACGCCGCCGCAACGTCCGTGGAAGAGTCAACTTGGGCGCAGATCAAGGATTCCTTCCGCCGCTAAACCTTAACATCTCGGAGCGGCTTCGCGGCGGAATGCCGTCGTGGAGCCGCTCCACCTCATGTATATAGGGCGGGTGCGCGTTATCGGTGCCCGCCCACTTTTTGTATATTCACCGGCGTCGCCAAGAGAGCTAAACTGTCTTAGGTAGAGAAAACGTACAATGCGCGGATACTTATGGATCGCGGTGCTCCTCTTCCTCGCAAGTAGCTGTGGGCGCTATTTTCCCCAACCCCTGCAGCCCACGCTCCAACAGGCCGAGGGCATGACCGTCAACGACGACGGCTCCGTCACCTACGCGCTCGAGCGGCTGGCCATCACCCTAAGACCCATGACCGACGCCGAACTCAACCGACAATTTCCCCAAGTCTCGACCGGCGGTGCTGCCGCAGTCAATCCCTATACCTTCGGCGATTGGGTCGCGCCCGGCGACGACTGGACTCCTTCCCGCTTTCTGGTGATGAAACTAGGCGTCGCCAATTACCAGTTCCCCAAGGTCCTTCTTGACCCTCTCAAAGCCACGATCAAAGCGGCCAACAATCAAATCTACCGCGCCTTGAGCTACGCCGAGCTATACGAATACTACCGAGCGTATTGGCAGGCCAACTCCGGCCAAGGCCGAATCGAATTCAGAGCGCGCACCGACATTCTCAAGCAAACCATGTTCACCGATGCCTTTATCTTCAGCGGCCGCGACGAGGAAGGGTACATCGTCTTTCCCCGCTTGGACGACGAAATACAGCGCATCCAAGTGGAAATCGCCGATATCGCCATCCGCTTCAATTTCGACAACGAACCCGTGGAGACCATTGACCTCAGCGTCTCTTTCGAGCGCGAGGTACTCAAGGGGAACGCGCCCCACAGCGCGGTTCCACTGAACTAATAATCATGCGGCCCCCCTGCTCCCTTCCGCTTGGCCGATTCGCCGCTGTCTGCATGATGATAGGGCTGGGGGTGCGGCTGGGGCTAGCCGAGGTGGAAACATATCACCTCGGCCGCGGTGGCTTGTCGTGGGCCTCGCAGGCGGACATCCAAAACGGAACCGTTGGGGTAGAGGGTGCGCTACAACCGCTGGAACTGCGCAGCGGCCAGAACCTAATGGAGTTGCTGCGAGCCGCAGGTCAGACTTGGCTCAACGGCAGCCCCAGCGACTTTACCAAGCCCGGACAGCCGCGCACTTGGTCCAACGACGGCCCCTTCAACCAGGTAAACGGCCCCCTGCAGCTCGTTGACGGCGACCCTTCCAGTTCGTCCGAAGGCGCGTTCCGAACGGCGCGCAACCAAGCGGGGGCCACGTTTTTCTGGGACCTCGGCGCTCCTTTCCCCATAGAACGCGTGCGGTTTGCACCAGCACCCGGCGAGCTAGATTGGTTTATCAAGGCATTTGAACTGCGGGTGAGCGACGGCGAGCAGTTCGACGAGGTCAGGCGGCCCGTCTATCACCTGCTGAGCCGCGTCGAGGACAACAAGGACCCAGTGGTCGAGCTTTCCTTCAACGGAGTGCAGGGGCGCTTTCTCCAGCTCAAGGTGCTCTCGCGCAATCCCTTCAACCTCGCGGAATTCGCAGTGTACGGCGAGGGATTCGTGCCCGTGTCCAGCTATGTCTCGCAGCTCCATTCCTTTGGGCGGCCCGTGAATTTCGGGCGGCTCATGGTGCGGGCCGAGCGGTTGAACCGCGGCGCAGCAGGCGACACCGCGATCGTGCGCTTACAGCTCCGCAGCGGCATGGACGACACCCCCATAGCTTACTTTCGCCGCGACCGCGACACGGGCGTCCGCGAAGAAGTGTCTCTGTCCGAG
>JAJEEZ010000255.1:0-12204 GCA_022820705.1 Candidatus Latescibacterota bacterium
GTGATCCAGTGCCGCACGTTCACGCCGATCGACGCCACCTTGGACGAGCCGACCCAAGCCCCGGTCAAGCCGCCCCGAGCCTCTCCCTCCAAGCCATAGGCCGCCAACGTGCGAATCAGCACGGCCTCCAAATCGCGCAAGTACTGATGGACATCCCGACCGCGCTGGCGCAGGTCGACGATCGGATAGGCCACGATCTGGCCCGGCCCGTGAAACGTCACGCTGCCTCCACGGTCAATCTCGACCACATCTAGCCCTTGGGTTAGGAGATGCTCGGGCAGCGTCGCCCGGCCGCCGGTATAGGTTGGCGGGTGTTCGACCAACATCAGCGTGTCTGGAATTTGCTCGGCGCGCCGCAATTGGCGCAGCGACTCCTGCCAAGCCCAAGCCCGAGCGAAATCGATCCGCCCGACTCGGCAAACGCGCGTTTCATTCATGGGTAGCTTCTTTTTTGTTGAACGCCGACTGGGGGAATGGCCTAGAGTCAGAATCTGGGTTAGAAATATGCCGCGTAAAGCCACTTGCCTCAATCGCCTTTCACAATGTACCTTTTTCGCCAAGGAACCGCTCATGCCCTACGCGCTCCTTGTGCCCCATCACGGAATGCCTAAAAAAGACGCATCCCTCAAATGATTCTGGATCAAGACCGAGAAGCCATCACCCGCCTCGCCGAGCACTATTCAATCACGCGCCTACTCCTCTTTGGCTCTAGCATTGACCCCACCCGCGAAGGTCGCGACATTGACTTGGCCGTAGAAGGCCTGCCTCCACAGGACTTTTTTCGCTTCTACGGCGATCTACTCTTCAGTGTCTCTAAGCCCGTTGACCTCATTGATCTTTCGCAAAACTCAAAGCTGACCCGCCTAATCCGCAAAGAAGGACTTCCTCTGTATGAGGCTGCTCAGAAAACACATTGAAGCTGAGTTTGAACAGATCGAACGGGTCTTGAAGGAATTTCCTCAGAATCGGTTGTACACCGATTTGTCCACCCTCGAACTGGCAGGTGTATCTACCCTCCTGCACAATTTCTACAACGGTATTGAAAACATCCTGAAATATGTCGTGCAGGATCGAGGATTGACTGTTCCAGCCGGTCCTTCTTGGCACCGAGACCTAGTGAATCTCGCGGTTTCTGCCGGCCTAATCGCGTCTTCTACTGCCGACGCATTGAAACCATACTTGGCGTTTCGACACTTCTTTGTCCATGCTTACGCCATGGATTTACAAGCTGAACGTCTGGGGCCTTTGAGTGAAAATGTACAGGAGGTATTCGACATATTCAAAAGGGATATGGAGAAGCTGACCATGGAAAACGACGCCTATCCCGAGTTGACTGACCTCAGCACCCGATTGCAGGAGTTGGAAAGCCAAGGGTACACCGTATTCCCCGAGTATCTCGACCGCGACACTACCGCCGCCATTCGCGCTCATATCGACAGCCTCGTCGGCCCCATAGTGTCCGGCAATCACACCGCCGCTAGACGCGACCTACGGCATCCCATTCAAGGGGCGATCATGGCCCGCTTAGTGAACAATCCCGCGACCCTCGAACTCGCTGCCACATTGATCGGGTCGCGCGATCTTCGCCTGCGCGAGCAAGTTTTCATCCGCAGCGACCCTTCGCCGCCACCGTACCAAGCTCCGCAATGGCACATCGATGCAGCCTTTTGCCGCGCAGAGTTTGAAGTCAGGCCGCGACAGGTCTATTACCAGATGCTGCATTGCTGTAGTACGGTTTCTGCCGGAGGGGCCGCGTTTATGATCGTGCCCGGCTCGCACAAGTTGTCTCTCGAAGCCAGCGATAAGGCAGAGCGAGCGGAGGGACGAGGTCCTATCCAGAATCACACCGCCCTAGTCCCCGACGCCAATGACGACGACGGCATTGAAATTTGCGCCAACGACGGAGACCTCATCGTCTTCAATCCCCTGTGTTACCACGCCAGTTCTCCCAACCGGACAGATCGGCCCCGCTACGTGTATTTCACCTCGTTCTATCACCCCTCAGCGGCCCGCTTAATCGAACTAGTTCGCCGAACCAAGTACCGCGACAACTTTCCCGACTCCTTGCGCCAAGGCTTGCCGCCCGAGCTTCAGAGCTTGCTCGATTAGCATTCCAGAGCAGAACCCCGACAGTCGGCAGCTTATCCCTGCGTACATTCGGAATGCACAGTCCAGACAAAGAGCTATTCTTGCACAAAAACGACGCAATCTCTATATTTAGTTGCTCAGCTTTGTTTTTTAGCACTCTCTTTTTTTGAGTGCCAGATTTTTGTGCAAAACGAATTTTTTCATCCACCCACCACCATTCTTAATAGGAGACATGTGTTATGGCTGCCAAACAGCTAGAATTTGATAGAGCGGCGCGCGACGCGCTGCAGCGAGGCGTCGATCAGTTGGCCGATGCCGTCAAGGTAACGCTGGGGCCAAAAGGCCGCAACGTAGTGTTAGACAAGAAGTTCGGATCGCCGACCGTCACCAAAGACGGCGTCACCGTCGCCAAGGAAATCGAACTCAAAGACGCCTATGAAAACATGGGCGCGCAGATGGTCAAGGAAGTCGCTTCCAAAACCAGCGATGTCGCCGGCGACGGCACCACCACCGCCACAGTCTTTGCTCAGACCATCTTCCGCGAGGGTCTCAAAAACGTAACCGCCGGTGCCAACCCCATGGACCTCAAGCGCGGCATCGACAAAGCCGTTGCAGTCGTTGTGGACGAGATCCGCAAGTCCAGCAAGGAAGTCAAGTCACGCGAGGAAATCGCCCAAGTCGGCACCATCTCAGCCAACAACGACTCGGCCATCGGCGAGCTGATCGCCGACGCCATGGAAAAGGTCGGCAAGGACGGCGTCATCACCGTCGAAGAAGCCAAGGGCACCGACACCAGCTTAGATGTGGTCGAGGGCATGCAGTTCGACCGCGGCTACCTCTCGCCCTACTTCGTCACCGATCAGGAGTCAATGACCGCCGAACTCGAAGACAGCTACATCCTGATCCACGACAAGAAAATCTCCTCCATGCGCGATTTGGTCCCGGTTCTCGAAAAGACCGCCCAACTCAGCAAGCCCCTGCTGATTATCGCCGAGGACGTCGAAGGCGAAGCCCTAGCAACGCTAGTCGTCAACAAAATTCGCGGCACCATCCGGGTCGCCGCGGTCAAGGCCCCGGGCTTCGGCGACCGCCGCACGGCCATGCTCGAAGACATCGCCACCCTCACCGGCGGCCGGGTCATCTCCGAGGAAGCAGGGCTCAAGCTCGAAGGCGTCACCCTCGACGACTTGGGCCAAGCCAAGCGCGTCGTCCTCGACAAGGACAACACCACGATCGTCGAAGGCGCAGGTCAGGCCGCGGACATCCAAGGCCGCGTCGCCCAAATCCGCCGCCAGATCGAGGAAACGACTTCGGACTACGACCGCGAGAAGTTGCAAGAGCGGTTGGCCAAGCTCGCCGGTGGCGTCGCCGTGATCAATGTCGGCGCTCCGACCGAGACCGAAATGAAGGAAAAGAAGGCCCGCGTCGAAGACGCGCTGCACGCAACCCGCGCCGCCGTTGAAGAAGGCGTCGTCGCCGGTGGAGGCGTCGTCTTCCTCCGGGCTCAAGCGGCGCTCGATCAGACCGAAGCCGCAGGCGACGAGGGCGTGGGCGTCAGCATCATTCGCCGCGCTCTCGAAGAGCCGCTGCGGATGATCGCCTCTAACGCGGGGGTCGAAGGGGCCATTGTCGTCCGTAAGGTCGCCGATGAGAGTGGAGCCTTTGGCTTTAACGCCCGCACCGAGGAATACGAGGATCTCGTCGAAGCCGGTGTCGTGGACCCAGCCAAGGTTTCGCGCACCGCGCTCGAAAACGGCGCTAGCATCGCGTCGCTGCTGCTAACCACCGAAGCACTGATCGCCGAGCTGCCCGAAAAATCCGCTCCGGCCCCGGCCGGCCCTCCTGGCGGCGACATGTACGGCGGCGGGATGGGCATGTAACATCCCTCTGTCGCAAATAGAAAAGGCTCGCTGCTTCTTTGGCAGCGAGCCTTTTTTTATAAACCGCCAGACGACCAAGCAAGTGCGGGCTGAGGTCGTAGAGGCCACCAAGCAGGAACGCTATGGGTGAAAAACCGTCATTGGCCCCATGAATCTCGTGCCTTCTGAGGAAAGTCTGTGCGCGGGCCCGGGTTGACTTGTTGCCGCCGAAAGACGGTCCTTCCCTCTTGCGCCCTAGGTATCCTGTGGCCTACAATATGGTGATGGTCGAGATTCGCCAAACCGAGGTCTACTCCCGATGGTTCAGGCGGCTTCGGGACAGGCAGGCCAGGGTGAGAATCGACAACCGCATCCGCCGACTGTCCCTAGGCAATCCCGGCGACGTGAGGCCGGTGGGCGAGGGGGTTTCCGAGATTCGCATCGACTACGGACCCGGCTACCGGGTGTACTTAGCGCAGAGAGGTGAGGCCCTGGTCGTCCTTCTGGCGGGAGGCGACAAGGACAGCCAAGAGCGGGACATACGAAGGGCGCTGGAGCTGGCCAGAGGGCTATAGGAGAGCATCAGCTATGGCAAAGACACAGACGAAACCGTGGGATCCGGCGGAGCACCTAGAGACCGAGGAGGACATGGCCGCCTACCTGAACATCGCCTTGGAAGAGGGTGACTTGAGCCTGATCATGGCGACCATCGGAGACATCGCCCGCGCTCGGAGAATGACGGTGGTGGCCCAAGAGACGGGGCTGGGCAAGGAGAGCTTGTACAAGTCTCTATCAGCCGACGGCAACCCCGAGTTCGCCACAGTGCTCAAGGTGGTGCGAGCACTGGGACTCAGACTTCAGGCCGCAGCAGGGCCGAGAGCGAACGACGATGTACGGCGGCGGGATGGGCATGTAACATCCCTCTGTCGCAAATAGAAAAGGCTCGCTGCTTCTTTGGCAGCGAGCCTTTTTTTATAAACCGCCAGACGACCAAGCAGGTCCGGGCTGAGGTCGTAGAGGCCACCAAGCGGGAAACGCTACGTCGCCTAGCTCATCCTCCCTCGTTCTTGCATCCTAAACACGGCCCGCTTACTGGACGTAAGCGGACTTGATGCGACCCCAGCTATTCGCCTCGACCACGCTCTCGATCGCACTGAAATCGACGCGCGGACCAACTATACCAACTTGTAGCGCGGCATCATAGCCTCCCGTCTCGGCATTGGCAATCACATTGGCCAGTTGGTATTGGAGTGTATTGGCTGGCGAACGAAAAATGCCATCGCCGGTATTTTTTGTGGAATTCTGGCCCCGAGCAGAATATTCCGTTGTATTGTACACCGCTGTATTGATCTCTTCGGGAAAAGCCAGTTGCGATGTTGCCACCAATCCATTATTTAAAAAAACCTGAAAGTGAATATGCGTTGCTCTACCCCGATACCATCCCGGATAAACCGTTGTAAATGTGGCATTTCCATTCTCGTCGCTCAACTGAATACCCCGGCAAAAAGTCTGTCCACGCGCATTGACCCCGCCAGATTGATTGGAGAATCCGGAATAAACCCCGCGCGTATCGCAATGCCACACATCGACGCGAGCATTGGCAATTGGTGTGCATCCGGCATTTGCATTCACCACTTTCAAAGTCAAATTAAGCGGCACGCCCGGTATGTCTTCCGCAATATCCCGTCGAAAATATTCGGGATTATTGCTTAAATCTAATGGAAAAGGCCCTTCTGTTTCTCGCGGTATTAAAATGCAACTTTCCTCACTCAAGAGGAGCTCTTCACTGCCAGCGACCGCATCCTTGCTGCAAGCCTTCATAATCAGGCCTCCAAAGCCTATCAGACCAACACCCCCCACGCGCTTCAAAACATCTCTTCTATTCATTCTTCTCCTCCAAAACAAACGCGATTACGTCGTAGTGATAGTAATGCCACCGATAGCTAAAGCAATCGGCTTTACCCTCTCCGGCCCTACCGCCGCGACCCGGCATGGAACGAACCGGAGGAGTATTCGAGGACCCATTACAACCGTACTGGCTGCTCGGCACAGGAGGCGTCGCCCCTCGCTGCTGGCCCGCTTGGAGCGACTGCGTTATCACAGCTTAGCCTTGTCGCTCCTACCACCGGAGAACGCCAGAGGCGACAGAGGCAGCTTGCGCCGCGTGCTACCCGCCCCGAAGGTTGAGCCGGTGGGTTCTGAAGGTGGCTGTGTCCACCTGAGCCAAAAGCTAGGACACAGCCTGCGCCGCGTCCAATTGATTCTGCCTATAAGTCAACTCGGACTTATAGGAAATATCTATGGTAGATTTCAAGCGGCTCAGGGACAGCCAACGCCTCGTGCGTTGCCCGCCCATCGCCGATTGAATCGCTATCCATCCCCCGGATTAATCCGGGGGTCTCACGCGAGGTATTTATGAGACGTGATTGAATACGCTATTCGTCCGATATTAGAGCAAGATGCGTACCACGTTGGAAAAGTTTTTGCAATAATGCCATTTTACAGAGAGAAAAGCTAAACATCGCGGCAAAAGCCCGGCCGGTTGGGGGCGGCCCATTCGACCAAATGGTCGAAGTCATACCGCGAATTCGACCGAATGGTCGCAGCCTATCCGCGCCCGAACACTCTCGCCGGTAGATACGCAGCCAACCACAACCCCACCAACAGCAGCACCTGAAGCGCGATAAAGGGCACGATCACATCCACAATCTATAGCGCGAGGGGTCGCGGAACCGCCCATCCTCTTGGACGGCATAGTGCAACCCCGGCCTCCGAGATCCTCGCCCCTCATCCAACAGCGCAATAGATTGCCCCTTGAGCACGTAGTCCCCCACATCGACGAGCAGGCGCGCGTTGTATCCGTATTGGGTCAGCAGACCGTTGCCGTGGTCGAGAGTCACCATGTAACCGAGGTCCGCGTCGTAGCCCACTTGCAGCACTTTGCCCGCAGCACTAGCCTGTACCAAGCTGCCGGCAGCCGCGGCAATGACAACCGAGGGATGCTCCTCGCTAAAGGGCCTGATCACGGGCCCGCGCAGCGGCCACAAGGTGGGGACGGTATGCACGTGCCCCCAACGCAGCCGCTGCATGAAGGAGATGTAAGGAGTCTCCTCGCTGGGCTGCGCCGCCGCCTCGTCTAATGCCTCGGGTCTGCCCAAGATCGCGCGCAACTGATCATTGCCGCGCGTGAGCCGGACCAGCATTTCTTCGAGCTGCTCTATCTGGCTTACTTGCTCCAAGAGCAGGGCCTTGTCCTGCTCAAGCTGGGCTGCCTTCTGCGTTAGCTCGCGCTTGTCGAAATAGGAACCAATCCCCAAGGACAAGATTACGAGCACGGCAACGCAACACAACCCTAGCAACCACACGAATGTGCGGGAGGTCTTAAACTCAAAGGTCTTGCGACCCTTTTCTGGAACGATGATAAAGGTAATGTTGCTGCGCTTAAACATCTCGTACCGGTCTGTTTTCGCTTATAAGATGCATCAGCCCTTAATCCAATATATCTTGTATCCGACGCTTGAGCCGTGCTTTTCTCTAAAAAAATAGCAGATCGCCCGTGTCGCCATTCCGCCTCTTGCCCTTAGCACTGTGCATGCTCGTGCCATGCAGCAGTTCCATTCGCGCCGAGCGCCTAGTTATGACTGCGGCAGATATCGGGGAAAACTGGGTCTATCCCCCTGGCGGCCTGCGCCTAGACGAAGCCGGCTCGTTGCGGCCGGTGTGGCTCGGCAAAGACATCGACCCGCTCTCGGAGGCTACGGTCCGCGGGGCCGGTGCGGCGCGATCTACGGCGGCCCGCGCCTTTGACGGCGACCTCGCCACTAGTTGGAATCCACCGCCGGGCACGGCCCCAGAGGACTGGTGGCTTGAAATCGACTTGGGACAAGTGTTTCCCGTCCAACAGATTCGCCTGCGCTTTGCCGACAGCGCGCCGCCCCTGCCCTTTTTTAACCTCTCGCTCTCCAAGGGCGAGCGCTTTATCAACAGTGCCAACGTCGTCGTCAAAGGCACCCTGCTCTACAGCCACAGCGAGCGCTTTGCCTTCAACGAGGGGCGCGACGTGGTGATTGACCTCAACGACGAGCTCGTCCAAGTCCTCCGCATCGAAGCCACCCGCGAAATGACCGGTACTCCTGCGCTCGCCGAAATCCAGATCAGGGCCTTTGGCGACAACATCGCCTTTGACCTGATTGCCAACGGCGGCACCGTCGATGTCGAGGCTGCCGTCGTCGCCGTGGCTGGCGTTCCTTCTGTCATGTTCGACGGCGACCTCTCGACCATGTGGCGCGTCAATCCCCTCGCCAAAGGCTCCAGCGGCGACAGCGAGACCTTCGGCGACTACCGCATTGACCTAGGGGCCACCTACTGGATCGATTCGGTCTGGCTCTTGGGCGAGCCACTGGGCATTCCGCCGCGGGTGCGGCATTACTACGCCAACTTCCTCTCCTATAAGCTACAGTACTCCGACGGCTCGCTGGCTCCCGACGGCTCGCTGGCTTGGCAGGCGTTGGCCTCTATTCCCCCCGACCCCCGCTATCTCTTCGATGTGCGCAACTTTCGCCACGATGTCCCCCTAATCGCCGCTCGCTACCTGCGTTTGATCTATCCCACTAGCCAAGGCGGCAACATCATCGGCGGCGGCCTGTCGAGCAGCGATATCGCCAACACCGGTCGCTTGGACGGGCTAGGCCTAGTTAGTGAGTTTCAAGTGTACGGCGAAGGGTACCCCGCCCGCGTCGTCCTGCGCTCGCCCGTTATCGACCTCGGCACCAATTGGAATATCACGGCGGTTGAGTGGGCAATTGACGCACCGCTCGGGGCCCAATTCTCCTTGCGCAGCCGCACCGGCGACCACGTCGTCGAGCAGATGCGCTATTTCGACAAAAACGGCAAAGAGGTTACCAAAAGGCGCTACGAAAAGCTGATCGCCTCGTTCCGCGGCCCCATCGAAACCACGCTCCAACCGGGCGATGGCTGGAGCGTGTGGAGCGAGGAATACCTCCGCACGGGCACCCGCTTCCGCTCGGCTTCGCCCCGGCGCTACGTCCAGCTCGAAGCCGAAATGCGCGCCGATGACCCGCAGGCCGGCATTGCCCTCGACGCGCTTGCTTTGATCTACTCCCGTCCTCTGGCGCGCACCGCTGTCGGCGAAGTCCATCCCGCGCGCGTTGCGCCGGGTGAGCAAACCGACTTCACGTACTTCCTCCGCCCAGAATTTGCCAGCGACAGCCAAGGCTTTGAAGCTATCGCCCTCGAAGCCTCGGTGCCCCTCGCTTTTCGCGCCCTGCAAATCGACGGCACGGCAATCGACGCCGAGGTGGAACAGACGAATGCGGGCCTCCGCTTGCACTTGCCCGAGCGCATCGCGGCCGCCGAGCGCGTCGAGCTAGAGTTCGCCGCCACTGTCTTCCAAAATAATACCCGCTTCCGCGCCTTTCTAGAGCGCGAAAGCGGGCTTGACACGCTGCGTCAGCAGGTCGATCCAGGCGATGCAATTCCCGATTTAGCGGGAGCGGGCGATGCGGTCTCGCTGCCCGTGGATGAGAATTTAATCACACGCCTCGACATGGGCGCGGGGATTTTTACTCCCAACGGCGACGGCGTCAACGACGCGCTCGCCATCTCTTTCGACGTGCTCAAGGTCATCGACGCCCGCCCCATTGAAGCCCGCGTCTACGACCTGCGCGGCCGACCAGTCCGCACGCTGCGAGACGCCGCAGGCGTGGCCGGCCACTACCAGCTAACTTGGGACGGCCACGGCGACTCCGGCGCGCTAGCCCCACCCGGCCTCTACCTCTTTCGCTTGCAGATCGCTGGCGACTCCGCCACCCGCACCTTGGTCCGCAGCATCGGCCTGAGCTACTAAACCCCTAGCTCGCGCATCAGCGCCCCGTGCGCGCCACCGTGCAGTTCGGGCCGCATATAGACCTTGCGCACGTAGTCGAGCCCGCCAGACAAATGCTCAAACTGCTCCTCTAGGGCACCGAAGAGCCGCGCTTGCGACACAAAGCCGAGCTGGGCCAATTCGGCGGCGGCTCCATAAGCCCTTCTACCCTGCTCTAAGTAGTAGCCGCCAAGCCCCTGCCGCTCGACCCACGTGCGGAAAAGCCCAGTGGTAAAAAGCGCGTAGTCGCCTACGTGTCGGCGGATATCCATCTCGCGGTCGAAGGACCAACGCCGTTCTGGTTGCCGCTGCCGCCCTAGTTCCACCATCATCTCGGCGATGGTTTCAAGCGGCTGGCCGCGCAGATCGCGTATGCGATAGAGCTGATCGGTGCGCGCGAAGCTCGTCAGCAGATCGACGACGTACTCGACCACTTCGCGGTCGGCAATGCCCAACGAAGTAAACCCAGGGAAGACCAACCGTTGGAAGAAGGACCGCAGTCCGGATTGAGATATTGGCTTTGTGATGCGACGTGGCATGTCGAATTAAAAAACACCCTCAGAAGGTCGTGTTGGTCATAAGGTAAGCAAAGGTCATATCCCCGTTCCAATCTTCAATCGAATTCTTGTAACGAGTAACGCGGGTCATGCTGTCGCCAGCTATCACCTTCGACAGTCCAGCGACGACGGTAAAGCCGGGGCGATATTTGTACGTAAGCGTCAAATCAACTTCCTCGCCCAAATGGCTCGACTCCAAGTCGCCTTTTTGCGCGGTGCGGAAAGAGTGCCCGTGGACTCCAAGCGATACTTGGTCACTCAACGGCAGCGCCGCCTTGAGAGCCAAGTCCTGCAATCCTAGCCCGCCCGTGTGGACCGGAATATTGAGAAACAAATCGGCGTACCCATAGTACTTGTGGTTGGTCGCAAAGAGCGTGTCAAAGACCTTGGTCTTGTCATCGGCCAAATCGTCGTCGCCAGACAGGTAGTCGTACCACAGGGTGAGGTCTAGCCCACCTAAAGACCCGCCAATGCGCCCGCCGAACATGAAAGCCGATACGTCCTGGGCGCTGCGCTGACCCGTCTGGAACGAACCCTCAAAACGGTAGGAATACGCCGTCTTCTTCCCCGCCAGACGCGCCCCCATAGTAACCTGATCCGTGTCTTTGGCTCCGTCCTTGTTGTAGAGCGCGTAGAGATCCAAGCTGCCGGACGGCAGTTGGTCCAAGGTCGCGTACGCGCCCGTCAAATAGGCGTCGTCTGCAAACTGCCCCGAGGTCGAATCCGACTCGGCCACCTGAATCGCCGTCAGATTCACCCGCCCCCAAGAGGGTGCCAGCAGCAGTTGCAAACCGTCGAAAACCCGGCCTTGCTGAGTCCACTCGACCGCGCCGATCAGCCGCTGACCGCCAAGGGCTACCATCTGACGACCTATTTTGAGCGAGTGGTCTCCGTCGCCCAGTTTCTTCAAGTGGACATAGCCCTGATGCAGGTCAAACTTATCGGCGCTGTAATCCGTCAGGGTATTTTTTTCCTCGCCCCACAAGCGCACGTCTTGAAGCTGGATCATCAGATCGACATCGCTATCGAGCGAGGCCACCATCTGAGTCCGCACCCGCATGGAGGTGAAGGAATCGTAGTTGTTTGCGAACGGGTCGCGGAACTCGTAGCGCGGCCGAATCTGGCCACCCCAGACGATCTCCTTTTTAGCGTAGCTAGCACTGGATGCAACTACGCTCAAAAGAAATGCGGAATAGATTGCAAGACGCACGGCGTTACTCCCAACGTAAAGATGCATGGATGTAGATTAAGGTAAACCGCGAATCTCGGTCAAGCTACCTGCTTTTAGGGGCGGTTGCATCTAGGCAATGCAGCACGCCCCTCGCTTAGCGCAGCAGCCGCTCGCTAAACAGCGTCCGCGCCAGCGCACGCACGTCCCGCTCACCAGCCAAATGGGTCTGCCCCACCGACACCAGCACCACCTCAACCTCTCCAAGCCCCACCCGATAGACAATGCGGAACCAGCCGCCCGGCGGACGCAGGCAGCGGTAGCCCTTTAACTCGCCGACCAAGGGCCAGCCCTGGTCCTCCGGGTCAGTCGCCAGCCCTGTGATGTATTGATCCACTTGCTCGGCAATCCGCCGGTTGAGCAGACCTTGCCGCGCCTCTAATGCGCGCTGCGCTAAGACGACGCGCAACGTCATTTCGCCTCCCAAACGGTGCGCTCGCCCGCCTCAATCTGGCGGATGCCTTCGCGCAGCGCGGCGCATTCGGCCTCGTCGCCGAGCACCTCTAAGGTTTCGACAATACCCTGGTAAAGCGACCACGGCATCAGCGCCAGCACCGGCTGGCCGCGGCGCGTTACGGCGAGGGCACT
>JAJEEZ010000545.1:0-2928 GCA_022820705.1 Candidatus Latescibacterota bacterium
CTGCCAGTTTTCGTCCGCCAGCGCGTCGGCGATGGTGAAAATGTCCTTGTCGCCGCGACCCGATAGGCCAATCAGCACCACTTGGTCGGGCGTCATCTCGCCCACCTCGCGCAGGGCACCGGCCAAGGCATGGGTACTTTCGAGCGCGCCGATAATTCCCTCGCTGCGCATCATCCGCTTGAGGGCTGCGATCACTTCTTGGTCGGTCGCGGCTTCAATGCGCACCCGGCCTATCTCGGCCAAGTGGGCGAGGATCGGACTGACGCCGATGTAGTCTAAGCCTGCCGCTACCGAATGCGTGTGCCGCATTTGACCTTCGGCATCCTGAAAGAAGAAGGTCTTGTAGCCTTGGGCGACCCCAGGCGTGCCGACGAGACCGGCCAGGCGAGAGGCATGATCGCCCGTCTCCAGCCCTCGCCCCCCAGCTTCGACTCCAACCAATTCGACAGCTTCGTCGTCGAGAAATCCCAAGAATAGACCCGTGGCATTGGACCCCCCACCGACGCAGGCGTACACCCGATCGGGCAGACGCCCCACTGAGTCCAGCAACTGCTGGCGGCTCTCCTCGCCGATGATTCGCTGGAAATAAGCGACGATTTGCGGGAAGGGATGCGGGCCGCACGCCGTGCCGAGCACATAGTGCGTGTCGGCCATGGAATAGGCCCAATCGCGCAGGCTCTCGTTGATGGCGTCCTTGAGCGTGGCCGAGCCATCGGTTACGGGCACCACCTCGGCACCTAATTGCTCCATCCAGAACACGTTGGGCCGCTGGCGCTCCACATCGACGGCCCCCATGTAGATGGTGCATTCCAGCCCCAAGCGAGCGGCCATCGTCGCCGTGGCCACGCCGTGCTGGCCGGCACCGGTCTCGGCGATGACCCGGCTTTTGCCCATGCGGCGCACCAACAAGCCTTGGCCCATCACATTGTTGACCTTGTGGGCACCCGTGTGGTTGAGGTCCTCGCGCTTGAGCAAGATCCGCGCCCCGCCGACCTCGCGGGAGAGGTTTTCGAGCAAGGTAATTGGGGTCGGCCGGCAGGAATACGTCCGCATCACCTGCTCAAACTCCGCCCAAAAGGAAGGATCGCGGCGCGCGTCCGCAAAAACTTGGGTCAATTCGTCGAGGGTCGTGCGCAGAATTTCGGGGACAAAGGCTCCACCGTACTCGCCGTAGTACCCGGCGCGCGGGTGATTGAAAATGGCGTTCGTCAGCCCCATTTCAATCGGTTAGATTGGCGCGCCGGAGCGCTTCGAGCATGGCGCTGCTGCCCTGCTCTGCTTCTTGCTCCTGCTGCTGTCGCTGGCGGAACTCGGCGAGATGGGCTTCGGATTCGAGGGCATCGACTTGGCTGATCGACAGGCGCAAGCGCTGACGGCGGTCATCCACTTCAAGCACCACCACCTTGACCTCTTCCCCAAGCGAGAGCACTTCGCGGGGGTGGCCGATGCGACGGTCGGCGATCTCTGAGACATGCACCAGCCCGCGCACGCCTTCGGTCAACTCGACGAACGAGCCAAAATCCTCCAGCCCATCGACCTTGCCGGTGACGACCGTGCCGACGGCGAACTGCTCTTTGATCTCTTGCCAAGGGTCCTTTTCCAGCGCCTTGATCGACAGCGAGATCCGCTCTTTGCGCCGCTTGCCCAAGTCCTTGGTGCGCAAGACCGCGACTTGGACTTGCTGCCCTACCTCGAGGACTTCTTGGGGATGGCCAACGCGCTGATGGCTGATCTCTGAGACATGGACCAAGCCCTCCACCCCGGAGCCTAAATCGACGAATGCACCAAAAGACTCCAGCCGCGTTACTTTGCCCGCCAGTTGCGCACCTTTCTTTAGCTGGCTGCGCACCGCGCCGGCGGCCTCGTCCTGCTCAGCTTCAAGTAAAGCCCGACGCGACAGGACGATCACACGGCCCTGATGGCGGAACTCGATAATTCTAAAGGTCAAAGTCTGGCCGCGGTACTCCTCGGCGTTTTCCACGTACTGGGTATCGACGTGTGAGATCGGGCAAAAACCGCGCACATCGCCCTCAATGGTCACGCCCAACCCCCCCTTGTTGACCGCGTCAACTCGGCCTTCGACGGGCAGCCCGGCCTTGTACGCTTGGTAGAGCAAGTCGGCTTGGACGTCTTGGCGACTCAAGCCGCGGCTGAGCAGAACCTCGTCCCCAGTAGCCACGACAAAAGCCCGAATCGGGTCTCCGACCTTGTAGCGCAACTCCCCATCGGGGCCTTTAAGCTCGCTGGTGCGGATTATGGCCTCATCCCGACTGCCGTACTCGACAAAGCTGTTCTCATCCTCGACTTTGACGATCACGCCGCTGACCTCGTCGCCGACTGCGATCTCACTGGTGGTCGGAGCCGGTGGTGCTCCTTCGGCATCGAGCATCTGGGCAAAATTTTCGCCTTGCTCAGCGCGGTCTGCGGCCGGGGTGAGTTCGTCCTTGGAATCTGCCTCTGTCATCGCCTGTCTCCTTGGCTACTTCACTCTGGTATGAGAACGACCTTGCCGGTCGTCTTGCGCCCCTGTAAGGCGCGGTGCGCTTCGGCCGCGTCCGATAGGGCAAACTGCTCGCTGATGCGCAGCGCCAATTCGCCGCTGGCGATCCATTCCAACACTGCGCCAGCGCGTTCCAATAGCGCCTCGCGGGTCTGGGTGTAGTGTAGCATAGTTGGCCGCGTCAAAAAGAGCGACCCCTTGGTGCTGAGGACGCCGGGATCAAAGGGCGGGACCGGGCCGCTCGACTGCCCGAACAACACCAAGTAGCCCAAGGGCCTGAGCACGTTCAAGCTCTTGTCAAAGGTCGCCTGACCGACGGAATCGTAGACCGCATCGACTCCGCGCCCGTCGGTGAGCGCCATGACGTCCTGCTCAAAGTCGCGCTCGGTATAGCGAATGACCTCATCGGCTCCGGCACCCCGCGCGAG
>JAJEEZ010000580.1:0-6386 GCA_022820705.1 Candidatus Latescibacterota bacterium
CTTGCGGCGCGCTCGGCAACGCGGCCACGGGCGTACCGCCCCAATCAAGCGGCAAATCCTGAGAGAACCACGACTCTTAAGCCGCCACCGGCGTCCCCTCGTCGCGCAACCGGCGAATCTCAAAGCCAGCCGCCGTATAAGCCGCAAAGACGACCGCGCCATCCGCGCCGACCGATGGGCTAAACGCGCCGCCAACAGTATTAGTTATCTGCCGCAGCGCACGCGTCTCTAAGTTCAGAGCATAGATATTGAAAATGCCGCTGAAATCCGACGCAAACACGATCTCCGCGCCGTCCGCACTCCACGCGGGGTCGCGGTCCGTACCCGGCGTGGCAATAGCAAGGTCGAATGCTCCTTCGGCGAGCAAATCTCCCTCCGCGTCCAATTCCACCACCGCGATGTCGCGCTGTCCCTCGCGCGCGATCGCAAACGCCAGTTTGCGGCCATCGGGCGAAAAGCGCGGCGTGTAGAGCTGGGTGCCGTCCGCGAAATGAGTTAGATAGCGCACCCCCGTGCCGTCGGCCCGCATTATCGCCAAGTTGTTATTGGTGTCCTTATTCTGCACGAAGACGATCCACTCGCCATCGGGCGAATAGGTCGGATACAGCGCGCGCATCCCCCGCGTCAGCCGCTTGACACTCGGCGTCTCCGGTGCCGTGCCGCTGACCATAGCCGGCACCATCCACAGCATATTGCGCCAAAAACTAGGACCGTCGGCCGCAGAATCCCACTCGTAAATATCCGCCTGCCGCGACCCGTATTTGTCCGCCCGGTCAATGCGAGAAAAGAGCAGCTTGCGCCCATCCGGCGACCAATCCACAGTCGAAGCCGCCGCCGGGAACGCGGCGATTTCCTCCTCGCCGGTAGCGAGGTCACGCACGATCAAGCCGTGTGGGTAGTGGTGCCGCTTGCGCGTTGACAGGTACGCCAATTGCTCGCCATTGGGTGCCAGCCGTGGCCGCAGATTGGAAAAGCCAACATCCACGATCCGCTCGCCCTCGCGCAGCGGCCCCAACGCCGCCACCTGCGCTCGATAGCCCTGCCGTATGGACGCGATCCACTCGCCGTACAGCTCGTCCGCGCTCTTGCCCAAGACCTTTTTGCACGCCCCGTCAATAGCGAGGGTGTGCCACTGCGACGCGGCCCGATACAGTGCGGCGACTTTTTCTTCGCCGTACGTCTCGGCAATGTAGCGCACCAAGCCAAAGCCGTGATCGTACACGTATTCGTTGCCAAAGCCCTGCTTGCCAAACACGCCCATCTGCTCAAAGGATAGCTGCTCGTCCGCCAGCACCAACGAGCGGAGCACCATGTCGCGATTGGCATCCCAGCGGTCGTGGCCCGTAGTCGCAGTCCCATACTGGGCCGCGCCCTCAGCCAGCCACATCGGCATCACCGTACCCATCACCGGATAGGAGGCAATGACATCTGGGTAGCCGATGAGAATGTCCGGCCGATTTTTCTCCCGCTGGTAGCCAAAGTACTGCAAGTAAAGCGCGGGGACGCGCTGCACGCCTTTGCGCGCTGCCCCCAGCGAAATGATGTGGGCAAACTCGTGGGTAATTACATTGCGCAGCCAGTCTGAACTGCCGCGTAGGTCAAAGTCGTGATCGAGCGACGTAGCCCAAATCTCAATAGTGTCTTGATAAAAAAAAGCCGCGCCATTGGCGTAATCGTCGTGGTCCTTGAGCACGATCCGCACGCGCCCGTCAGGCGCGTACCCATATAGTTCGGTAAGGGGGGCGTACGCCGCTTCGGCAATGCGCGCCGCCCGTGCCGCCGCCCCTTCCAACCCCTCGTGGTAGAAAATGCGGAAGTGCTCGGTCTCTACCACCTGCCACTCCAGCTCCGGGTGGTTTTGGGCTAGGGACACACCCGCCCAGCCGATTACTAGGCTGGCCAGCAGTAAGGTCGTCAGTTTCCCCATAGAAGAATCCTCCTCAACTCGTAACCTCTAGTAAAGGCGATCTCACTGCTGCAAAGGCATTCCTCTCCCAATTCCTAATTCTCAATTCCTAATTCCCAATTCACTGACTCACCGCCATTTTAACCACGGCTTCTCCGCGCCGTCCATCGTCGCCGTGCGCGATCAATCGGCATAGATACAGGCCGCTCGCATAATCTGTTACCGACCAAGTAATCTCGCGCTCACCGGCATCCAAACCGTCGCTGCGGAGCTTGCCAACGCGCCCGCCCAACGCATCGAACACCTCCACTTCGATGCGTCCGGCCGCGCTCAGCGCAAAGCGCAAATGTGCTTCTTCATCCGGGCCGACTGGATTGGGATAGCAATAGACTCGGCCCAGCAAGGGCACCTCGGGCCTTACAACGGGCCGACCAGCCACCAGCGCGGTCCGCGACCCTGCCGCATCGGCACCGGCCTGCGGCCAATGGGCCGGTCCTCCGGTGTACTGCGCCGCCACCCGCTGCAAATCCCACGCATACACAGCCGTGCTATCCAAGGCCGCTAGCCCCAAGCGGCCATCACCTTCTAAGTCTAATACTACCGGCGACCCCGTCGGGGGAGCGGCCATCAGCAGAGGAAAGCCCGGCAAGAGCCGTCCATCGTCATCTAGGCCAAAAATTCCGCTGTGGCCAGCGACGAATATCTCCTGCTTGCCGTCGGCATCCACGTCGCAAAGCACCGGCTCAAAGACCAGATCGCCGACCTCGGCAAAGCGCGGCAAGGCCGTGGGAAAGTCGGCTTGGCCTAATCCGTCGGCCCGCAGAGCGTGTATCGCTCCACCGAGCGCAAGCAAAACCACCTCCAACAAGCCATCGCCGTCCAAATCGCCCAAGACCGGCGGCGCGGCGAGCGAATCGCCCAACTCGACGACCTGCGATCCGATTTCAACCTGTCCGTCAACCGCGGCAAAGATCCACTAGACTTGGCCGTCGCCATCCAAATCGCCTGCAGCCGAGGGCATCATCGGCGACCTTTGATCCTTTAACTCGCCACTTATAGCATCTACTACGTAGATCTGTTCCGCTCCGACAAGCAGCAACTCGGCCTCCGCGCCGGCGCTGAACTGCGCGTCCAACGGCACCTCATCCAAGGCGAGCCGCCATAGCGGTTGGTCGGCCTCAATGTCCCACGCGCTAACCTCTGCGTCGCGCCGCAAAAAAACCTCGGGCCGGCCATCGCCATCGCCGTCTCCAGCCGCCAGCAACCGCGCCCCTGATACTTGCCACGATGCCACGCCGTCGCCGGTCGCATAGCCGACGCCACCTCCGGCCTCAAAGAGCAACTCTTCTATTCCGTCGCCGTTCAAATCCGCGGCTTGCAGCCGACCATCGCCCGGCAAATCTCGCGGCCAGTCCGGGCGCGCACGCCCAAAGCGTATAGCCACCTGCATGGTATCGCCGAGCGCAGAAAGCACTTCGATCTCAATGCCGGTCTCCCACTCCCGATTGCTGCGCGAATCGGGTCGCGTCGCTGGGCCGAACAGCGTTTGTCCGCCGACGAAAAACGGGTCGTCGGGCCATCCCTCGAATTGCAACTCCCACGCACGGCGTGGATTGCCAATGTCGCGGTACCCGTCGGCCTCCTCCAAGGCAATTGCCGGCCAATGGGCTTGATTATTCACCGTGGAGTCTTCAGCGCGCGCCAGCACGCCCTCATCCACGTGCCACATCAGCACTCCCGACCCCGGGACAAAGGCGTCGTATTCGTCGATCGCCGTCCACACGCTCTCTTCTATAGTGATCTGATCGGGAACGATCCACACCTTATTTTCGTCTTCCCCAACGCCGCGTTGGCCGCGCTGCTGCCTGTTCTCCAGCAAAAAGTACTCACCTGTGGCAATGGGGATGCGCACGGCTTTGGGCAGATCTCCACTGCGGTCGGTCGCCAGCAGCGATAGTACGGTATCGCGCCTCACCACCACCGGCTCGATCAATCCCAACTGCATCTTGCTCCAAGCCATGGGATGCGGAGGCGCAAAGCCGCGCACCCACGCAAGGCTGTCGGTCCGCACATAGCCCAAAGCGTTGGCCCCTATGTCCATCAGACTCCAGCTTCCTAGCGCCGGCGAGCCAGTAGCGAAATTGGATAACCCAGGTAGTCCCAACTGGTGGCCAAAGAACTTGGCCAGCAAGCCATTGAGACCGGCCCGACCATTGAGACTGGGCGATTCTGGCAGGATCCACGCCTGCTCGATCTCCACGCCACCCACGGTCAGCGGGCCATCGTTAAAGCGCACAAAATCGCTCTCGGCTAGGAAGACCGAGCGAATGTCGTTCAGTGCGCCGGTCTCGTAGCCGACCCCGGCGTGAAATACCAAAAAGCTGTTGAATTCGTCCAAGCGCGGGCCGTCGGGATCGGCCAGCGCAGCGTGCAGGGCATCGCGCACCAATTCGATCCACTTCGCGCCGATCTCCTCGGTCGTGCGTCCGTTGCCGTAGTGGAGCATAGATTGGGGAAGGGTGTACGCCTGCTGTGCGACGCGGGGAAATACCTCGGCGGAAATCGCCACCCGACCTGCGGAAACGACCTCGTAATAGCGCGCCAACGCGGTCAAATGCCGCTCGAAATAAGCGCGGTCGTGCGGCGGCAGGTCGTAGGGCAGCGCGTAGTCCTCCGCCGCTTGCTCTGCCGAGCGCAGATCAAACGCGCCGATGCCAGTGGTCGTCAATTCGTCGGGATTTTCGCGCGGAAAATCCACGCGCAAGGCCAAGATTCGCCACTCGGCGTCGGCCTCGGTAGTCGCGAACAACAGCAGTGAGCAGCAGAAGCCTAAGAGGAGCAAGGGAGCTAAATCGCAGCGTCGCCGCTCGACGCGACAACAAAACCAGCGTCCGATGGGAACACCCTCAGAAAATGATGTTCAGCGAAATGGGCGTATTGTCTCCCACCACCGTCTCTTCACTGCCGATTATATACGCCACGTCAAACTGGAAGCGATTGTATTTTAGCCCAACACCAAAGGTCTTGGTGCTTACCTCGCCGTCGGTGTCCTGAGAAAGGCCCGCCCGCAACGCGATAAACGCCTCACCTTCGCGCGCGGAGAGTCCGTATTGGTATTCTCCGCCCACGTGCAGATCCATCTCCTTGAACTCGTTGCTCATGCCCTCGTCGGCCCATGCCTTGGCCAAGTTGCTAATAAAAGACCCATCAGCAATCAGCGGTTTATACAGGTCAAAGGAAAGCATCAGGTCGTTGTATTGGGTATCCATCACGTCGTAGGCCACTCCGACGACGATATGTTGGGGCAGCGGATCGGCCTGATCGGCGTCGATATAGGCGATCTTAGGGCCTAGGTTGCGCAGGGCCGCGCCAAAGCTGAGGCTGGGAACGGGTTTCCATAAAAAACCTAAATCTGCGGCAAAGCTGTTGCCTACACCTCGGCCTCGCTCAATGCCGGCCCCCGCATCGGCCAAGTTGCTGCGGATGAACTTCAGGCCGATGCCAGCGGACGTATTATCGCCGATATGCGCCCCGTTGGCCACAGACTCAGCCACGTCATTGCTGCGGAAGGTGCCTTGTTGGTTGCCGAGCTCGTCCGTGCGGATCTGCTCGCCCAAGTTTAGCAGCGCGACGTTGAAGCCAAAGTTGCCCCACCCCTCCACGGGCTGGGAATAGGCCAGAAACTCGTAGGACAAGTCGTCGGCCAGCTTCGGCAGCCACGCAGTGTGCGAAAGATGGAGCTTTTTCTTGCTCTGCCCGACCAGCGCGGCTGGGTTGAAATAGCTCGCCGTGGCGTCATCGGCCACTGCTACGTACGATTCGCCCATGGCAATGGCGCGGGAACCCGGCTCGATCAACAACAGCAGCGGAGCACTGCGGCTCTCGGGCGTGGCCCGGACCCCATCGGGCAATGCGCCGACGCAAAGGCCAGCCAACAGCAGGGTCGTCAGTTTCCTCATAGCGGAGTCCTCCTCAGCTCAAAATAAAATATAAAAATGATGCCTCCTAGTACTAAGGCAATATCACTGCTGCAAAGGCACTCCTCTTGCAATTCGCAATTCCTAATTCACCACTCTCGCCATGCTCACTTGGCGACCTGCAAGACGGCGCGGCGCGCGATCGCAGCACCGCTTTCCCGCTCGGCTTCTATTCGATAAATATACGCGCCGTTGGCCAAACCCGTCGGCGGCGTCCAAGGCACTTGGTTGTAGCCAGCGTGCGTCTGCCCGTCTAGCCGCTCTATCAACCGCCCGGCCAGCGAAAAGACCTCTATCTGCACCGCACGCATCTCGTCTGCTAGCTCATACGTGAAATAGCCGCTATCGCGCATGGGATTCGGATAAAATAGGACGCTGGCAAGGCTCGTATCCCCTTCGTCGTCTCCAACCGTGACGACCACGATCTCACGCGACGAATTGTTGAAGTTGTCCCAAGCCTTCAGGCGAATTTCGTGTTTGCCGGTTTCCAATTCGGGCAGGGG
>JAJEEZ010000096.1:0-3397 GCA_022820705.1 Candidatus Latescibacterota bacterium
CCAGACCGAGGAATTGCCCATAGCAAGGCCGCTAGAGACACTGCTCGAACGGCTCAATACCCACCGAGGTGCTGTCTTTGCCAGCGGCTACGAGTATCCAGGGCGGTATAGTCGCTGGGATATTGGCTTCGTCGATCCGCCGCTGGAGCTGGTGGCGCGTCAGCGCGCCTTTGCCTTCCGGGCGCTCAACGGGCGCGGCGAGATGTTGCTGGAGACCTTTCGCGGCAGCCTCGCCGAGCACGAGCATGTGACGGAGTTGGAGCTAACCGATGGACAGCTCAAAGGCGCGGTGGCTCCCATGCCCGAGTACTTCCCCGAGGAGGAGCGCTCCAAACAGCCGACGATCTTCAGCGTCCTGCGCGCACTGGTGGCGCAGATGCGAGCCGAAGGCGAAAATCATTTGGGGTTTTACGGGGCGCTGGGCTACGACTTGGTACTCCAGTTTGAGCCGCTCCAACTGCGCCACCCGCGCCGCGAAGACCGGCCCGATCTGCATCTTTTTTTGCCAGACGAACTGATCGTAGTAGATCACCGCAAGGAGCAGGCGCGGCGTTATTGCTATGAGTTTGCCGCCGATGGGTTATCAACCGAGGGCATGGAGCGAGGCACGGACGCCGTGCCCTATGTGCGCGGCGCAGCATCCGAGATTACGTGTGACCACGCTCCCGGGGAATACGCCGACAAGGTGCGCGAAGTCATCGCCGGGACCGAGCGTGGCGACTTCTTTGAGGTGACGCCGAGCCAAGTGCTCAGCGCTGGCTATGCGGGCAGTCCGAACGCCCTCTTTGAGAATATCCGCCGCACGAGCCCCAGCCCCTACGAGTTCTTCATCAACTTAGGCGACGAGTATTTGATTGGCGCTTCGCCCGAGATGTTCGTGCGGGTCAATGGGGCATTGGTCGAGACTTGTCCGATTGCCGGGACCATTGGCCGCGGCAAAACTGTGATGGAAGACGCTGAACAGATCCGCGACTTGCTCAACTCAAAAAAGGACGAGGCCGAACTGAACATGTGTACGGATGTCGATCGCAACGACAAGGCGCGGATTTGCAAGGAAGGCTCGGTGCGGGTAGTGGGGCGGCGGATGATTGAAAGGTACTCGAAGGTTTTTCACACCGTGGACCAAGTAGTAGGCGAATTGAAGGACGACTGCGACGGGTTCGACGCCCTGCTGTCGCATATGTGGGCGGTGACGCTTACTGGTGCGCCCAAGCCAGCGGCCATGCAGAAGATCGAGGAACTGGAAAACTCGGCGCGGCGCTGGTACGGCGGCTGCGTTGGGATGCTGCTCTTTAGCGGCGAGATCAACACTGGGATCACCATCCGCACTGTACACTTGGAGGACGGCATCGCCAAAGTACGGGCCGGGGCGACGCTACTGTGCGACTCGGACCCCGACGCTGAGGAGCGCGAGACGCGGGCCAAGGCCGAGACCTTTATCAACGCGGTGATCGGTGCGGACGATGCTAAGGATAAGGTCACTCAAATTGCGACTTCGGGGCAGGGCAAACGGGTGCTCTTCGTCGATAACCGCGACTCTTTCGTGCATACGCTCGGCGATTACGTGCGGCAGACGGGAGCGGAGGTGGTGACGGTGCGCGCTGCGAGGTCGCGCGACGGCAGCGGCGCGCGGGGGCTGCGCGACCCCCAGCGCGTCTTCGCCGAGTTTGATCCTGATTTGGTCTTTATCTCGCCGGGGCCAGGTACGCCCGAGGAATTCGGGGTGCCGGAACTGGTCAACGAGTGCGTGCGGCGCGCGCTGCCGGTTTTTGGCGTGTGTCTCGGATTGCAGGGCATTGTCGAGGGCCTTGGTGGCGAGCTAGGGGTGCTTTCCTACCCGATGCACGGCAAGGAATCGACGATTCGCTGTACGTCCGAAGGGATTTTCGACGGATTCCCCACGGAATTTGTCGCCGGACGCTATCACTCGCTTTACGCCGTGCCGGAGAAGCTGCCCGAGTGCTTGCGGGTGTTAGCGCAGACCGACGATGGGGTCATCATGGCCGTAGAGCATCGCGAGTTGCCGGTGGCGGCCGTGCAGTTTCACCCGGAGTCGATCTTGACGCTCAAGGACGATTTGGGCTTGCGGCTGATCGCCCAAGTAATAGGGAAGTTGGCGCGGTGATGTTGTAGGGGCGGTTCGCGAATCGCCCCTATTGAATCGTCTCTACCAAACCATCTCTACGGCCTTTTCCGCCAACGCATAACCATGCTGCTGATACTTGATAACTACGACTCCTTTACCTACAATTTGGTGCATTATTTAGAGGAATTAGGGGCGGCAACCAAGGTCTTGCGCAACGACGAATTGACGGTCAATGAGGCGATTGCGCTCGCACCTGAGCGCGTCGTTATTTCGCCTGGTCCCGGCGGCCCAGATCAAGCTGGAATTTCGTGCGCACTCGTCGAGCGGTTGACTGGTGTGATCCCCATTTTGGGCGTGTGCTTGGGCCATCAAGTCATCGCCCAAGTTTGTGGCGGACGCGTGGTGCGGGCCGACGAGATCGTCCACGGTCGCGCGACGCCGGTGCAGCACGATGGCCGCACGCTGTTCGCCGGCCTGCAAAACCCCTTCGTCGCTACTCGCTATCACTCGCTAACTGTCGAGCGGGAGAGTTTGCCCGAATGTTTGGAAGTATCGGCCGCGAATGAGAATGGGATGATTATGGGAATTCGGCACCGGCGATGGCCCCTCGAAGGGGTGCAGTTCCATCCTGAGTCGATTTTGACCATAGAAGGCAAACAACTACTGGATAATTTTCTTCGCTTATGAGGAGCGCAACATGATACAAGAAGCTATAAGAGACCTGATCGCCGGGGCAGACCTAGGCCGCGCTAAGATGCGGGCGGTAATGGAGCAGATTATGAGTGGCCAAGCTACGGACGCTCAGATCGGCGCGTTTCTCGTCGCTCTGCGGATCAAAGGAGAGACTATCGACGAGATCGCCGGCGGTGCCGAAGTCATGCGCGAGAAAGCTACGCCGATAGTAACGGTGCGCCCCGATCTCATCGACACCTGCGGCACGGGTGGCGATGATTCGGGGACCTTCAATATCTCTACGACGGTGGCTTTTGTCGCTTGCGGTGCCGGTTTAGCCGTGGCCAAGCACGGGACTCGCTCAATATCGAGCCTGTGCGGCTCGTCGGACGTGCTGACCGCGTTAGGGGTCAACGTCGAAGCCTCGCCGGAAAAGGTCGGCGAGTGCATCGACGAAGTCGGCATTGGCTTTCTCTTTGCGATAGCCTTGCACGGGGCGATGAAACACGCCGTCGGCCCGCGCAGGGAATTAGCGACCCGCACGGTTTTTAACATTTTGGGGCCGCTGACCAATCCGGCTGGGGCCAAGAGGCAATTGCTCGGCGTGTTCGACGGCGCGTTGACCGAGGCGCTCGCCGG
>JAJEEZ010000139.1:0-2958 GCA_022820705.1 Candidatus Latescibacterota bacterium
TACCAGCGCCTTAGCCCGCGCAAACGACGGATGCGAAACGCTCGTCTCCCCAACTACCAGCGGCAATCCAGCATCAGCGCAAGCGCCGACCATGGCGTCGGCTTCGGCCAGAGAGAAAACCATCGGCTTATCTACCAACACGCCCCGCACCCCTGCGGCGACCGCAGCCACCGTCAGCGCGGACCGCCCTTTCGTATTCGTCGCAATCGCCACGATATCTAGCCCCTCTTCATTCAACATCTCCAGCGCGTCCGCGTACAAGGCCCCAATACCGAAGCGCTCCCCGAACATAGCCCGCCGCCGCGGATCCCGGTCGGCCCCAGCCACCAATTCCACTTCGGGCCGATCGAAAAAGGCCGCAGCATACGAAGTAGCCAGCCCCTCCCGCCCGGGATGATCGTAGAAGTGAAACGTCCGCTTGAGATCAAGTCCATCCGGCAGAGGCCGGTCGGCACTTTCGACATCGTATATGGGGTTTTCGTGCGATCCGAGGATGTTATCGTAATCCCTTTTCCCCAAGTCGTAGAGAAACCCCATCCACCCGAGACCGATGACGCCAGCGCGATATTTTTTTTGCTCCATGCGGAATCAATCCCCTCGTCCCGCTCGTCGCCTACTCGCCACGCGGCGGATCAACTCGTCGGCGATGACCCCTGCCAAGATCACCGCGCCGATAATGGCAAATTCAAGTTGGGTGGGGATGCCCGAAACATTGATGGCATTGTAGAGCAACCGCATGACAGCCGCACCAATGACGACTCCCAAAATCGACCCCTCGCCGCCGCGCAGGGAACAGCCTCCCAACACGGCCGCGGCAATCGCGTACAGTTCGTAGAAATTGCCGTGCGCAGCCGGTTGCACCGAGTTGACGTCAAGCGCGAACAGGATCCCCCCCAAGCCAGCGGTGCCTGAGCACAACACGTACGCCAACACTTTCATTCGCTCAATTTGGATGCCGCTATACTGCGCCGCGGTCTCGTTGCGGCCCAGTGCCAATAGATAGCGGCCCCATATCGTGCGGTTGAGGAAGAGGGCGGCGAGAACCCCGGCAAACACTAAGAGGAAAAACGGAATCGGCAACGCAAAACCGCCGCCCAGCGAGACCTTGCCAATCGCCAACTGGCGCAGTCCCTCGTAGGACGAGCCAAAGCCCTGGACTTGGTCGTGGGTGAGCCAGCGGGCAAAGCCTCTGTAGAACAACAGACCACACAGCGTGACGACAAACGGCTGCAATCCCAAGCGCGTGATCAACAAGCCGTGCATCAACCCAATCGCCAACGACAAAACCACAACGGCCAACAGCGCAATGACAGGCGGATATCCAGCGGCCAAGAGCATGGGCAGCAGACAACCCACCAAGCCGATCAACGAGCCAATCGACAAATCAATACCGCCCGTGATGATGACAAAGGCCACGCCGATAGAAATGATGCCAAATAGCGAAGTCCAGCGGATGATATTTTGCAGGTTATAGGCGCTGACGAACTTGGGTTCGACGATCCAAGTGACCACAAAAATCGCCACCAACAAGCCGAGGATACCCAGTATTTTTTTCATCTTTTAAGCCGCCTTCCCCGTTGCCAAGCTCATAATCGCCTCCTCGCTGAGCGCATCCCGCTGGAGTTGGCCAGTAATGCGGCCCTCGTGCATGACCAACACCTCATCGGCCATCCCCAGAATTTCCTCCAACTCACTCGACGCAAACAGCACGGCCACGCCGCTTTCGGCCAACTCTTCCATCAGGTGATAAATCGCTTGTTTGGCCCCTATGTCGATGCCGCGGGTTGGTTCGTCGAGCAGCAACACGCGGGGCGCGAGCGCCAACCACTTGCCCAGCACCACCTTTTGCTGGTTGCCGCCGGATAGGTACTGGACGATTTGGGCTGGGCCGGGGGTGCGGATGGCGAGGCGCTCAATCATCTGGTCGGCGTCCGCAGCTTGGCGGGCAAAATTGGCCCAACCGGCAAAGCGCTGGTAGTGCCCCAAGCCGGGCAGGCCGATGTTGTCGCGCAAGGCCATTTCGAGGATCAGGCCCTGTTGCTTGCGGTCTTCGGGCACGAGGGCCAAGCCTGCGCGGATAGCATCGACCGGCGAGCGGATCACGTGCGGTGCGCCGTCGATGAGGACGCGACCACCGAGCGCGGGAACGATGCCAAAGAGCACCTGCAACAGTTCGGTGCGCCCCGCACCGACGAGACCGGCAATGCCGACGAGCTGACCGCGCCGCACCGCAAAGTTGAGCTGGTGCTCGGGCCAAGCAGGGATGACCAAATCCTCGGCTTGCAGGGCGATGTCGCCGGCTGGATGGGATTCGTGCGCGTAGTACTGAGCCACGTCGCGGCCAACCATCTTCGCCACCATAGCGTCGTGGCTGATCTCCGCCCGATCCAACTCGCCAGCGTTTTGCCCGTCGCAGAGAACCAAGACGCGATCCGCTAGCGCTTCGACCTCGCCGAGGCGATGGGAGATATAGATGATAGCCACGCCGCGCTCGCGCAACTCGTTGATGACCGCGAATAGCGCCTCGGTCTCTTGGCTGGTGAGGCTGGAGGTCGGCTCATCCATAATCAACACCCGCGCCTCGGTCGAAAGCGCCTTGGCAATTTCGACGAGCTGCTGATGGCCAATGGGCAAGTCGCCCATTAAGGTGTCCGGCGACACCTCAAGCTCCAGTTGCGCGAGAGCTTGGA
This sequence comes from Candidatus Latescibacterota bacterium, assembly GCA_022820705.1. GTDB lineage: Bacteria > Latescibacterota > UBA2968 > UBA8231 > UBA8231. Next base: position 2,691 of record JAJEEZ010000139.1, read on the forward strand.
CGGCCCCCTCGCGAATGGTGGCGCGGTCGATCAGCCCCCACTGCTGCGGCTCACGGCCGAGGTAGAGATTGGCAGCGACCGAGAGGTTGGCGCAAAAGTTGAGTTCTTGATGGATCAGGGCGATGCCGAGCGCAGCAGCGCGGCGCGGCGAGTCAATGATTACCGACTCCCCATCGCGCACAATCTGGCCGCTGTCCGGCGTCTCAATGCCGGCGAGGATCTTCATCAGGGTAGATTTGCCAGCCCCGTTTTCGCCGATGACGGCGAG
>JAJEEZ010000396.1:0-2795 GCA_022820705.1 Candidatus Latescibacterota bacterium
CGGTCAATCTCGACAAGAAGATCAAGCTCTTTCTGGAACTGGGAGACCAGTTGCACATCGACGCGGACTTGCTCGATCTGCCTCAGTCCCTCCGCTTTTCTGGCCGAGGCGCGGCCAACAACCAGTTCCTCGCCGCCCTACGAGCACGCTTCCCCGATTACCTAGACATCGACTACGAAGACTTGGAGGTCGATGCCTTTCGCAAAATAATCGACCAGCGGCGAGTGGAAATGACTCGCTTTCTGGACGAGAGGTGTGCCCAAGGCGGACTCACACCGGCCTTCGTCGATTACTACCGCGCTGAAATCACCTATGAATGGGCCAATCTCGTGGTCTCCTATCCCACTGACTACATGTTCGCCAATGGAAGCAGAAACGAGGACCTCCCCACAGATTATCACGATGCCCTCAACCAGATTGAACTGGTTGACGAAACGGCTATCGGCACCACCGATTACCACACCTTTCTGGATCGCAATTTCGTTCGTATAAGAGAAGACGCCGATGATCGAGTACAACTGAAGCAACTATCCGACAGCCAACGCCAAGACCATATTGAAACCTACACCCCCTACAATCAGGCCAAGCAGACCTTGCACGGCAAAGTCCGGTACTTCTTTCTCGCCGGGGAAATCGTTAGGGACTTTCGGCAGGGCTGGTTTGACCAAGGGGAACAACGCCTAGCCGAATTCCTCCAAGACAATCCCTATCCCGAATACACCGAGGTCGTCGAGGAGGTCGTGCGGGAAACATCCAAGCTCAAACCCGGCCAGTCCGCGCCCGACTTCACCCTCAGTGATCTCCAAGGCCAAAGCGTCTCCCTGAGCGATTTCAAAGGGCAGGCGGTTTTCTTGGACTTTTGGGCAAGTTGGTGCGGTCCGTGCATCGGAGCAGTACCCTATCTGGAAGAGATCAAACAGCGGACCCGTGACCAGAGGGTGGTCTTTTTGAACATCTCTTTGGACCCCGCCGACGAGTGGCACCAAGCAGTGGAAGAGCACGGCCTGACCGGCGTCCACATCCACTCTCCGGGTGGCTGGCAGTCGGCAGTGGCTCAGTTGTACCAGGTTCAGAGCATACCCTCTTATTTCCTAGTGAGGCCAGACGGCTGCATGGACGACCGCGTCGACATACCCTCCTTCCTAATGGCTCCAGACGGCCGGATGGCCGGCCGCAATGTCTTCAATGCCATTGTCGAGGAGGTGGTCGTCCGCATTGAGAAGGTCGCGTCTGGGAAGGTGCCGTCGTTAAAAAAAACAGGCTATATTATTAAGAGAAGGAGGCGATGAGTACAGCTAAATGTCGAATTCGCGCTATCCCTCGCTCCGCACCATCTACTGACGACAGGTTCCCATGCCAGCTCCCAATATCGTCTATATCCACTCGCACGACACCGGTCGCTACGTCCAACCCTACGGCCACGCCATACCCACGCCTCATATCCAGCAGCTAGCCGAGGAAGGCGTCCTCTTCCGCCAAGCCTTTTGTGCCAACCCCACCTGCTCGCCCAGCCGCGCCTGCTTGCTCACCGGCCAGTGGGCCCATTCCTGCGGCATGACCGGCTTGGTCAATCGCGGCTGGACCTTGCCCCACCCCGAACGGCTGCTGACCCACACCCTGCAAAAGGCCGGCTACACCATGACCATGGCCGGCTTCCAGCACGTGGTAGCGGACATCGACGACGGCGGCTTCACTCGCCTGTTGCCCCAAGAGGCTCCCGATACCCAAACCGAGGACCGAGCCGCCGCCTTCTTAGCCGAAGATCATCAAGCGCCCTTTTATCTGGATTTGGGCTTTAGCGAAACCCACCGCCAGCGACGCGGTTTTGCGCCCCAGCCCCAGGGGGAAGACCCCACTGATCCACGCTACGTGCGACCATCCGCGCCCTTTCCCGATACACCTGAGACGCGCCGTGACATGGCCGAGTACATCGACGCGGCCCGCACCCTCGACGCCAAAATGGGCCGCGTCTTCGCCGCTCTGCGAGACAACGGCTTGGCCGACAATACCCTCGTCATTTGCACCACAGACCAAGGCATAGCCTTCCCCACTATGAAGTGCAACCTCACCGACCACGGCCTTGGCGTCATGCTGGTGCTGCGCGGCCCGGGCGGCTTCAGCAACGGCCAAGTAGTCGATGCCTTGGTCAGCCAAGTCGATATCTATCCAACGGTCTGCGCCCTAGCCGGAATCGCATCGCCCGATCACGTGCAAGGCACCTCGCTCCTGCCGCTGGTAAACGGCCAAGCCCAAGAAATCCGCGGCGAAATTTTCGCCGAAGTAAACTACCACACCTACTACGAACCCCAGCGCTGCATCCGCACGCCGCGCTTCAAGTACATCCGCCGCTTCGACCGGCGCCAACATCCAGTCATGCCCAATTGCGACGACAGCTTGACCAAAGACTATTTTATCGACCAAGGCTGGCGGCAACGCCCCCTAGAGCGCGAACGGCTCTACGACTTAGTCTTCGACCCGCACGAAACCCACAACTTGGCCGCAGACCCCAATTGCCAAGAGCACTTAGAGGATCTGCGCCAGCGCCTCGACCAATGGATGCAAGACACCGACGATCCCCTAGCCCACGGACGCCCCGTAGTGCCACCCACTACTGCGGTAGTCAACGATCCCGATGCCCGCTCGGCCTCGGAGCCGCACTATCCGGCCCGCGAATTCTTGGGCATCTATCCAGAGTGAGATAAACAGTTTATCGGTTCGTTCTGTGCCTCACTACCACTAACTAAGGCTTTGCCCAATTCCATAAAGGAGATCCCATGAAATCCACTCTGTTTTTC
>JAJEEZ010000112.1:0-10491 GCA_022820705.1 Candidatus Latescibacterota bacterium
CTTGATGCGGCCTGTGCGCGCGGGGACAGCAGGCAGTTTATCCACCAGCTCTTAGAAGAGGACGAGGACTTTGCCTTCCTGCTCGACAATCCACCTGTGCTCGAAAGGATGCAGGCCATTCTGGGCACCTGCGTCCAGCTCCACAGTGCCACGGCCCGCATTACTGAGTCGGGACAGGAGGACCAGAATTGGCACCGCGACGTGCCCTGGCCCATTGATCCCGACGGCACGCCCTACGGCGCATTGCCCGGTCAGATCAACTGCGGCTATTACTTGGACGAATTAGACGAGGACAACGGTGCCATCGTCATCGTTCCCGGCAGCCACCGCGCCCCCTTTCGCCCGCCCGAAGGTCATCCGCGCTTCCCAGAGGAGAAGTGGGTTTTCGCCCGGCCGGGTCAGGCGGTGATGTTCGACGGCTGCCTCTACCACCGAGGCGCGGCCAACCGTTCGGCGGTGCGCCGCCGCGTCTGCCTGATGTGCTACCAGACCGCCTGGATGAAATCCCGCGAGCCCTTCGACGGCCCCTTTGCGCAGAAAGTCCGCGAAACGGGTACCGACCAGCAGAAAATGCTGATGGGCGCTATCGAAAAATGGTAAGGAGGAACCAACCCATGTTGACCACCGCACAAGTTGAACACTACCACACCGAAGGCTACGTCGCCGTCCCCGGCTTCCTCAGCGCCGAGGATGTCGCGGCCTTCTTGCGCGAGATGGACGCCGTCAGCGCCGGCAATACGCTCGCCAACCACGACGCCACCCGGATGGAGATGGAGCCTAACCAACCTCTCGATGGGACGCAGGTGCGCCGACTGTACGAGCCTTGCAGCCATTACGAGGTCTTCCGGGAATTCGCCCACTCGGAGCGGCTCCTCGACGCGGTCGAAGCCCTGCTCGGCCCGAACTTGGTCTTTCACTACAGCAAGATCAACATGAAGCCGGCTGGCGTCGGCTCGCCCGTTGAGTGGCACCAGGACCTTTCCTACTACCCGCTGACTCATCGCGGCTCGGTAAGCATTCTTTTCTATCTCGACGATGCGAGTGTTGAAAACGGCTGTCTGCAAGTTATCCCCCGCCGCCATCAGGGTGAGCTGCTGTCGCACAGCACGGACGGATTTTTCCAGGGCCGGGTTACCGAAGTGGTCGATCAATCACTCGCCGTGCCAATCCCCGGTGAAGCGGGCACGGTCATCTTCATGCATGCGATGACCCCCCACGCCTCTATCGCCAATGTCTCCGACAAGCCGCGGCGCACGCTGATCCTCAGCTACCGCGCTGCCGATGCCTTTCCGATTTACACCGGCGAGATGACGTACAAGACCGAGGCCAATGCGCGCCTAGTGCGCGGTCGGATCCCACAGGCAGCGCGCTTTGAGGACCGCACCTTTCCCATCCCGCTGTACAAGGACGCCATTTCCTCGCTCTACGATTTGCAGGAGCGCTCGCGCCAAGGGGAGATGGTGGCCGAGAGTGTTTGACGGCGGCCCTCGCAGGAGAATATGAAAGCGAGAACAACATCAATGTCCCAACAAGGCTCCAAAGAAAACTTCGACCAGCTCATCCGCGACGGCTACTGCTTGGTAGAAGATGTCCTCGACGCCGACATCCTCCAGCGTCTGCGCCAAGTCACCGACCAACTCCTTGACGCTCAAAGCCAACAAATCCGCGCCCAACAACGCTCTACCGGCAGCATGATCGATGTGGGTGTCCATCCCATTTTTGCCGAACTCGTCGCCTACCCACCCGCCCGCGCCGCGCTCGAAACCTTGGGCTTTCTGCGCCCTCGGTGGATGTCTGGCTACGTCATTAGCAAGCCGCCCAACAGCCCGGCGCTGTTCTGGCATCAGGACTGGTGGGGCTGGGACGATCCTTCGAGCTATACGCCCCTGCCCCAGCAGCTTTTTCTGATGTACTATCTCGTCAATACTACGCCCTATAACGGTTGCCTGCGCCTGTTGCGCGGCTCGCATCTGCAGCGCCACCGCATGCACGACGAGGTGCCCGATGCCCACACCGACGAACTCCGCCGCGTGGCCGATTCCGACCATCCGGCCTATCAGTCGATTCCCGAAGAGGTGGATGTACCCGTGACGGCGGGCGATGTGGTCATCGGCGACGCGCGGCTGCTACACTCGGCTCACGCCAACAAGTCGGCCCAGCGCCGCACCGTCATTACCCTGTGGTATTTCCCGTACTTCGACCTGCTCTCCGACGGCCTCCGCGCTGCTATTGCCCGCCCCCGCGAATGGGTTGGCTGGGACGACGAAGATAGAGCACGGGTTGCCGACCTTCTGCCCACCTATGAGGGCACCGTCGAACCCGTGCCTTGGAACCGGATGCCGGGCGAGGCGCTCACGCACTAAACGAGGAGCTTGCTATGGACTCGATCTTGTTGGACGATAGCCGCATGCAGTCTTTCATCGCCGACGGTTATACAATGGTCAAAACGGATTTGCCCGCGGATTTTCACCGATCCGTTTATGGGCAGATAGAGGAGGTCTTGGCTGCCGAGGGCAATCCGGGCAACAACCTATTGCCCCGCATCCCCGACTTGCAGCAGGTGTTTGACCAGCCCGAGGTGGCGGGAGCCCTGACCAGTATTTTGGGGCCGGGGTATTATTTGCATCCGCACCGGTTCTGCCATTTCAACAAGCCGGGTTCGGAAGGGCAGCGGCTGCACAAGGATAGCTGGAGCCGGCGGCACCACCGGCTACGCTGGGCGATGGCCTTTTACTATCCGCAGGACACGCCAGTCGAGCGCGGCCCCACTGGTGTTGTCCCCGGCAGTCACTATCGCAATCACCTCGACCAAGAAGATGAGGAGCGACAAATCGCGCTCTCAGGGGAGGCTGGGACGGTCGGCATTGTCCACTACGACCTGTGGCACCGAGCCACGCCCAATAGCACCGAACAGGCTCGCTATATGGTGAAGTTTCTTTTCGTTCGTCTCGAAGAACCGGACGGGCCTAGTTGGGATGCGAGCGGGGAGCCTTGGAGCGGGAACGGTCATGCCGAGACACCCATGTGGCACAGTATGTGGGAATGGTACGGCGGCCAGTCTGAGGGCCTTGCTGGCGACGGTGATCTACAGACGCTGATGGGCGATTCCGAGGCGGCGAGTCAAGCGGCGGCCTATGCCCTCGGTCGCGCTGGGGAGCCAGCCGTGGGGCCGCTTATGGACTGTTTGCGCCAGGAGTCGGAACACGTGCGGCGCAACGCTGGCTACGGTTTGGCCGCAGCCGGTCCGGCTGCGGTCGAGGCGCTAGCGCAAGCCTGCGCGGACGACGATCCGGCTGTGCGGTTAGCCGCGGTCGATTGTTTGGGCGATATGGGTCGGGCGGGTGCCGCAGCGGTGCCTGCATTGCAGCGGGCGTTGGGCGATGCGTCGGACAAGGTGCGGGGCCACGCCGCCGAAGCCTTGGGTACTATGGAAACATTGCCCTCAGCGGTATTAGAGGAACTGGCCGGAGTTTTGGGCGACGACGACGAATGGGTGCGGCGTAATGCCGCCTTGGGCTTGGCGCGACTGGGCCCGGTCGCCGAGGCCGTGCAGCCGGCCGTGGTGGCAGCCCTAGACGATCCGAACCGCTACGTCAGCGCCAAGGCGGCCAAGACCTTGGAACGCATTGGCACACCGGAGGCGACGGAGATCTTGTTCGACTATTTGTTTGCCGCCCGTTGGTGCCCCATCACCACCAAGGATACGCCGTATTAAGAAGGGTGACCGGCCGGTCGCTCCTACCCGAGCCTATGCAAACCCCTATTCGCCTCGGACTAATCGGCTGCGGCGGCATCGTCCAATTGCAGCACCTGCCGACGTTGTGTGAACTCGATACGGTACGCATTGTCGCGCTAGCTGATCCCGACGACGACAATCTGGCTAAAGTCGGTGCGACGACCGGCGTCCCGCCCGCCCAGCGCTACGCCGACTACCGCGACATGCTGGCCCAAGCCGCTCTCGACGCCGTCCTCATCGCCACGCCACACCACCTACACGCCGAGCAAGTCATTGCCTCGGCTGAGGCTAACTGTACCGTCATCAGCGAAAAGCCGATGGCTACCTCGCTGGAGGAAGGCTCGGCCGTGCTAGACGCTGTTGCGCGCCACGACGTCGTTTATACAGTCGTCCACAACGCCGTCTTTACTCCCGGCACCTTGCACGCCATCGCGCTCTTGCAAGGGGACGAGTTGCCCGAACCGCAAGTTGGCCGCGCCAAATCGCTCTTTCCCATGACCGAGGCTCATCACCGCGCCAACCCGGCTAGGATCTGGCGAGCCTCTAAAGCAGCGGGCGGTGGCTGCATCGGCGATACGGGATACCACGAGATCTATTCGCTCGAAACCTTGATGCGCTCGCCGGTGCGTTACGTCGAGGCGAGGGTACAGACGCGCTTTTTCGACATCGACGTCGATGATGTGGCGCTCTTGCTTCTCGAACACGAAAACGGAGCCATCTCCACGGTCTCGACCTCGTGGGGCATGGTCGGCGGGGGTGCCGGCGAGCTAGGCGGTCTCTGCGAAGTACACACGCGCGGCGACTGTCTGCGCGTCGTCGGTCGCGGCCGGGAGTTGTATCGCTTCTCGCGGGAGACGGGTGCTTGGTCCGAGATTCCGCTCGACGTCACAGAGCGCAACCGCACTGGTCACGCTGGCTATCTCACTGCCACGTTTGCCGCCCTAGCGGCAGGGGATACGCCGCCGATCACCGGCGCGGGAGCCTATCACAACCTCAGCATCATTGAGGCGGCGCGCCGTGCCACTCAAGCGCGCCGCGCCATTGACCTAACGGAGCTTTGAATGCGTCCCTATATCGACTGCCACAACCACATTGGCCGCACCATCGACCGCGTGCCGCCGGTCGGCCAAAACACCGCTATGTGCCTCACGCGCTTTGCCGAGACTCACATCCACGCTGCGATCTCCATGCCCACTGCCGTCGGCAGCCCGATTGCCCGCGGCATCGTGGATATTCGCCATCAAAACGAGGTCATCGCCCGCGCCTGCCGCGATTTTCCCGGCGTCTTTCCCATTGGCTTGGCCTTGATTGAGGAGCGCTTTGGCAAGTTGGGCATTGAAGAGGCCGAAAAGGCCATGAGCGAGTTGGGTTTGGTCGGCATCGTCGGCCATCCGCCCATCGCCGAGTGGTGCATTCCCTTCGTCGAGGCTGCGGCCGCTCGCGAGGGTTTGGTCAACCTGCATATGCACAACCCGCTCATGGACCGCATCGCCGCGATGTTCCCGCACTGCACGTTCATCGCCCACGCCAGCACTTGGGCCGCCGAGAATCTGGCCAAGTACGACAATGTGTTTTTCGAGGTCGTCCAGTACCCGGACGGGCCAGGCTCTGAGTGGGATTTCGCGTGGTTGGCCGACAAGGTGGGCCGCGAGCGGCTGATTTTTGGTGCCGACTTGCCCTATTACGACTATAGGATATTGCAGAAGGTCATTGAGGAAGCCCCGGTTGACGACGACCTCAAGGACCGCATCGCCTATAAAAATCTCGCCGAGCTAATCGCGCGCTTCAATCCAGAGTGGACACTACCGGCGCACCCTCCGAAGGTAGTGCGCGTTTACGATCCAGCGGAACTGTGGGCCGTCAATCCCGCCAATCCCGCCCGTCTGACGGTTTTTGCCTGAGAGGAGACGGTAGGGAACCGAAAACCGCCGCGCCGCCTGAACCCACCTCTATAAATTGAAGAGTCTGTAAGGACATGTACGCTGTACGGCATTTACTGTTTGGACGAATTTTTTAGAAGATAGTGGGAGCGAAAATAGCGATGTCCTAGCCGGAAATGAGGTTGACTCGGTTCGAATCGGCAATCGCACGGATGTTGCCGAAGAAACGCGAGCCGGATAATATCTCTCAAAAGTGGGTCAACCGTTTGAATCGCATATATGGCGATGAAAGTTGGAGAGAGCTGTACAGCATTAACCCTCAAATCAGCTTATTTGGAGATGAAGAACAGCAGCGCCAAGAAGGAATCGATGGACTTATTAGAATATACAAGAACAAACTGATCCAATTGTTCGGGGACAGATTTCTTGAGGAATCCCGAGCGCTAAAGAATTCAAAGAATTCAGCGTTGTTTGAGTTTCTGTTCTGCGTTGGGAACCCGAAGGGAATCGGCCCTGCAAGACGTATAGCGGAGCATATTCTGAAGGACTTGTAAATATGTCCACGCGTTCCAAAATCGAATGGACCGAGACTACGTGGAATCCGGTGACCGGTTGCACGAAGATCAGCCATGGCTGCAAGCATTGCTATGCCGAAAGGATGTCGCAAAGGCTGCAAGCGATGGGAGCGAAAAAATATAAACACGGGTTTGCGGTTACGGTCCACCCAGGAGCCTTGCGCGAGCCGATTAGCTGGAAGAAGCCTAGTCTAGTATTCGTTAATTCCATGTCCGATCTGTTCCATAAGTCCGTTCCCTCGGCTTTCATAGAGTCGGTATTTGCAACCATGAACGAGGCGTCTCAGCATACGTTCCAAGTGCTTACCAAGCGTCCGGATCGCGTTGCACAGCTCGATGGAAGGCTGAATTGGACGCCGAACATCTGGCTTGGCACAAGCATTGAATCTTCAAGATGGTTGGGGCGGATGACACGGCTCAAGAAGACTGGAGCAAAGACGAAGTTTCTGTCTCTCGAACCGTTGCTCGGTCCTTTGTATGATATGGACTTGACGGATATTGACTGGGTCATCGTCGGCGGTGAATCTGGGCCGGGTGCCCGGCCGATGGAAGCCGACTGGGTGCGATCCGTCCGGGACCTCTGTCTGCGGAGTGATGTGCCGTTCTTTTTTAAACAATGGGGCGGCGTATTCAAGAAAAAGACGGGCCGGACGCTGGACAACAAAACGTGGGATCAAATGCCTAAATCCTTTTGCTGATTCCCTTTTTCCGAAAGGAACGAAACCCCATGCCCGACCCCAAAATCACCAAGATCGAAAACATTTACTTCGCCCATCAGATTGAAAACATGGGCACGGACTACAACGGTTTTAACCAGGTTTACCTGCAGGGCGCGACGCTGTCACTGACGCCCTGCGTGGTGCGCATCCATACCAGCATTGGTGTCACTGGCGAATGCCTCGGCCCTCCAGTGCCCGAAAATGTCGCCCGCTACCTGCTCGGTCGGAATCCGTTTGCCCGCGAGCGGATTTACAACGATCTCAAGCGTGGTCTGCGCCACTCTGCCCGCACTGACATCTGCGCCGTTGACGTGGCGCTGTGGGATTTCGCTGGCAAGGTGTACGACGCGCCTATCTGGCAGCTTTTGGGCGGCTGGAGAAAGACCATCCCCGCCTATGCTTCGACCTACCACGGCGATGAGAATGGCGGCTTGAGCACGCCGGAAGCCTTTGCCGACTTTGCCGAGCAGTGCGCGGAGATCGGCTATCCTGCATTTAAGATTCACGGCTGGGGCAATGCTCCCATCGCCCGCGAGGTGGCCAATGTGCTCGCAGTGGGCGAGCGCGTGGGCGACCGGATGGATCTGATGATCGATCCGGCCTGCGAATACGAGACGTGGGCGGATGCCCTGCGCGTGGGTCGCGCTTGCGACGAGGCCGGTTACTTCTGGCTGGAGGATCCCTATCAGGACGGCGGCGTGTCGATTTTTGCCCACAAGAAGTTGCGAGAATTGCTCAAGACGCCGCTTTTGCAGACCGAGCACATCTTTGGTCTTGAACAGCACGTGGACTTTATCGCTCACGGCGGCACGGACTTTGTCCGCGTCGGCACGTTTGAGGACGGCGGCATCACGGGCGCGATGAAGGTCGCTCACGCGGCCGAGGGCTTTGGTCTCGACTGCGAGTTCCACGGCGGTGGCTTGGCGCACCGCCACTGCATTGCCGCCATCCGCAACACCAATTACTACGAACTGGGCCTGCTTCATCCGCTAGTGAAGAACACCAAGCCGCCCGTCTATCCCCCCGAATTCACCGATGAGTTGGAAAACGTCGATGCCCAAGGCCACGTGCCCGTGCCGCAGGGGCCGGGTTTGGGCGTGGAGATGGATTGGGATTACATTGAAGGGCACAAGCGCGGCGAGACGGTGTTTGAGTAGGTTGCTGACAATAACCCATCACTTCCAAGATAATCCGCAGATGGACGCAGATAGACGCAGAATAGGATGCACAGGACGATCCACATCTAGAGGATCGTTATTGCTATATTCCACCGAAAAATAGGAGAATATCCATGCAGCGACGTCCCTACGGCACCACGGGTGAACATCTCTCTGTAATCGGCTTTGGCGGCATTGTCGTCAGCCAAGTGGAAGCGGCTGAGGCCGCCCGCTTGGTGGGGCGGGCCGTTGAGCGCGGCGTCAATTACTTTGACGTGGCTCCGTCCTATGGCAACGCAGAGGAGCGTCTGGGACCGGCCTTGGAACCGTATCGCAGCGATGTATTCTTGGCCTGCAAGACGACCCAGCGCACGCGGGACGGTGCCGCGGCTGAGTTGCGCCAATCGCTCAAGACCATGCGCACTGATCACTTTGACCTGTACCAATTGCACGCCATGACCACGGATGAGGATTTTGCTGCGGCTACTGCCCCTGACGGAGCCTTGGCAGCGTTCGTGGAAGCCCGCGATCAAGGCTTGGTGCGCTATATAGGTTTTTCGGCCCACTCGGCTGAAATTGCCTTGCAACTGCTGGACTATTTCCCCTTTGACTCGGTGCTCTTTCCCGTCAATTGGGTCAATTACTTCCGAGCCGACTTCGGCCCCCAAGTCGTGGCCAAGGCGCAAGAGCGCGGCACCGCCTGCCTTGCCCTCAAAGCCATGGCTCATTCGCGCCTGCCCCAAGGGGCACCCAAACGCTACGCCAAATGTTGGTACGATCCCATTGACGAGCCGGAACTAGCCGAGCTAGCCCTGCGCTTTGCCCTATCGCAGCCCATCACTGCCGCCCTGCCGCCCGGTGAGGCATCCCTCTTTGAAATGGCCCTAGCCATGGCCGACCGCCTCGCGCCGCTCACGGATGCCGAAGTGGAGGACTTGCGGGTCCGCGCCGAGGAGAATACACCGCTGTTCGAGTTGGCAGCTACCTGAAAGGAGCAGATTGTGATTCCATTGGTCAGCACTCTCTGTCAAGGGCCGCTAGGCGTGGCCCAGCTACCGCGTCTGTGGTGGAAAAACCTTCTGCACCAAGCCGGACAGCTCGACGAGGACTATCCCTTTTGCAGTGGCGGTCTCGACAAATACGTGCTGGAGGTGCTGCGCATCGACCAAGACAGTGCCTTGCGTTTTTTGTGGGATCAGCGGCCTAACTACCTACAGTTCGAGGAGTGGGTGACCGCCGAAGGTACCCACGAGGATGCCCGCATTGCGCGCTGGAACGAGTCGCTGGTGCCGCGCACCCACTATAGGCCGGACAAAATCGACGAGACCTATGGGGATATAGGCTGGTCGCCGGAGGAGACGACCGAGGTGTCGGCCGTGCTGCTCAACTGCCTACAGGACTGGCATCTTTTCCATCGCCGCGTCTTTGCTCGCGTCCTCACCCCCGATGCCCCGGGCCTGTCTGGGCCTGTGGCTCCTACCCTCAGCAGCATTGACCGAGGCCCGTTGGGCATCTGCCAGCTACCGCGCACTTGGCTCAAGACCTGTCTGCGCGCCAGAGGCTGGCTGCATCTCGACTACCCCGATTGCGCCGAGGGCAGCCTCGACCAGCGCTGTTTGCAGACCCTGCAGGTGGATCAGGACGCAGCTCTGGCGTTTCTCCGCGAGGAGATGCCGACGTATCTCGCATTCGAGGACTGGGTGCGGCAGGAAGGTACTATTGAGGAAGAGGCGGTGGCGGCCTTTAACCAGCGCCTGCTCGAACGCGAGCACAACGCCGCCAAACAGGCCGAAATCCACGCTACCTTGCAGCGTCCCCCGACGTGGACGTCAGGGGTACTGCTCAATCACTTGGAGGACTGGCACTACGCTTACGAGGGGTTGGTCGGAGGGTGAGCTTCTGCAAGATGCTGACCCCGTAGAGGATTATTCCTCCGTTGTGGTCGGCGTCAACAGCGCGTCGATGGGACCGCCCTCTTTGATGTAGTTGATAACTACGTCGCGGATCAGATCCTCTTCGAGCCATACCGACTTGGTAGTCCCGATCAATGACTCGCGCCGAGGCGGCTCGACGACGAAGGAGTTCGTCGCCACGGTATAGAGACGATCAGGATCAATCGTCGTGTCCGCAGTGGTTAGCCGCTCTAATAGTTCGCCGCCAATGTCCTTCCCGAGAATCTGCACGATGGCGAGTTGATTGCCGAAGGGGTGGATGGTCCAGATGTGACGGGCCGTAATGTTGCCCTGATACAAGCGATTCCGCACGCCCCCTTTGTTATAAAAGCCCTGATTCCCTTACATTTTTACTTTTTGCTAGGTTTTTTGGTTTTCCTAACGGTTCTGATTCCTGTGGGTGCCAACTGTGCATTGAAGGGGGGCAAGCGTTGGCGTTGGTGGGCGATCCACCGTTTGAGCCATCTCAGGC
>JAJEEZ010000159.1:0-4139 GCA_022820705.1 Candidatus Latescibacterota bacterium
TTCCTGCGCGACCCACCAGTCTTGTAGGCGGACGCCGGGGGGATACCAAGTGACGCCACTGAAGCGGCGGCTGTAGGCTCGGGCCGTGCGCGGCTTCCACAGGAAAGTATAGGGCTGTTCCTCGTGCAGGATTTCTTGGAAGCGCCGGTAGAGTGCGACGCGTCTTTCCATATCGAACTCGCGGCGATAGTCCTCCAAAATTTGATCAACCTCGGCGTTGATGAAGCTTATCGCATTGGAGCCGTTCTCTGCGGTCTGGGAGGAATGCCAGATCTGGTAGCCATCGGGCGCGAACTGCACATTGCCGGTCCAGCCCAGCACCATAGCGTCAAAATCCTTGCCGCGGACCTTTTGCAAAAAAATCGACCAGTCTAACTCGCGCACTTGGCAGTCAATGCCAATATCCTGTAACTCGTATTGCAAAGTTAGGGCGATGTCTTTGCGGGTCTGGTTGCCCGAATTGATCAAAATCTCAAAGCTAAATGGCACTAACTCTCCGTCGATGGTCTTGTCGAGAATGCCGTCTTCGTCGGCGTCCTCCCAGCCAGCTTCCGCCAGCAGATCGAGAGCGTAGTCGGGATCATACGCGTACGACGCGAGATCGTGGTTGTATTCAGGGCGAAACTTGTGGATCGGCCCCTCCACCGTCTCAGCTAGACCGAACATGATGTTTTCAACCATGCCCTCGCGGTCGGTCAAATGGGTCATGGCTTGGCGCACCCGCTTGTCGCCAAAAATTAGATGTTTGTTGTTCCAGCCGATGTACATATATCCACCGGCGTAGCTAACGCCTTTGAGGAAGCGGCTGTTGAAGTCTTCCGACCAACTCTTTTCCTTAAATTCCAACGGGCGCAGAGCGTGATAGTCGAGGTTGCCGTTGGTCAACTCGATGAATGCCGCGTCGGTATTGTTGATGATGTTAAAGACGATCTTATCGACAAAGCCAGACGGCAGTAGCCCATCCACATCCCGACCCCAGTAGTTTGCATTCCGCGTCAGTACGACTTTCTGTTGGGTGACTAAGTCATGCTCTGGATTTTCAATTATATAGGGCCCCGAGCCTAGCACCTTGCGGTTGAAATTTTGATTAAATTGTTCGGCAAAGCGCTCGACTCGCTCTTTGTGCGGCCCTTCCTCCCAAGAACCATCTACCAAACTCTTGACCTCGACCGGATCCAGCAAACCCTCTGGATCGTAAAAATGCTTAGGTAGAATACTGAATACACCCAACATCAGATCGTTGCGAAAATAGGGTTTGTCGCACAGGAAGCTAACCTTGTTCGCCCCTACCTGTTGTACAGCTTTGACGGCGGCGTAGTAGTTGCGCAGATGCGGGGCTAGCACTTGGGGATTGTGGATGACCTTCATACTGAAGACGACGTCCGCAGCCGTCAGCGGCTTGCCGTCTGAGAAGTAAATCCCGTCGCGTAGCTCAAACGTATAGGTGAGTTTGTCCGCGGAAATCTCCGGGTAGTCCTTGGCGACTAGCCCTCGCAACGCGTAGGGCGGGTCCGAGTCGGCTTCGAGCAGACTCTCAAATATGTAATTCAAGACCGTGCTAGCACCGGCATCACTGGAGGTGTACGGGTTGAGTTTCTCTGGGTCGGACAGCATGTGGCGCACCATCCAGTCGCCGTAGGTCGGCTCTGCTCCGCTCTCGTAGCGCAGCGGCACCTTCGCGGTACCGTCGAGCACGACGATATCCTTGGTACTCATGAGAATTTCCTGCACTACTTCCCATGATTCCTCTTCAGCGACGGCATGGCCGACGACACAGATGGCCAACCAAGCGGCCACTATGGACATTCTGACTTTAGGCATATTCTTCCCTTTGTACGAGCTATACCAAATCCATCACACGAAGGTCAACCATCCGTGCCGATCCTCGACTCCGACGCGCACCACGGCGAAAAAAGCGTCTTGTATCTGCGCGGTGACCGGCCCGCACTTCCCACAGCCGATCTGCACTTGGTCTATAGCGCGAATAGGCGTAATCTCGGCGGCTGTGCCGGTGAAGAAGACCTCATCGGCGATGTAGAGGAATTCGCGCGGAATACCGCGCTGCTCAACCCGCATCCCCAGATCGCGTATCAAGGTAATGGCGGTGTGGCGGGTGATGCCCGGCAGAATGGCAAAACACGACTCGGGCGTGTAGATCGAGCCATTCTTGATGACAAAGATATTCTCGCCGCTGCCCTCGCTCACCAACCCATCCGTTCCCAAGACAATGCCCTCGTCATAGCCATTTGCATTGGCTTCGATCCTTACGAGCTGCGAGTTGAGGTAGTTGCCGCCGGCCTTGGCCAAAGCGGGAAACGTATTCGGGGCCATGCGGTTCCATGACGAGGTACAGACCGAAACGCCGTTTTTGAGCGCGGCCTCGCCGAGGTACTCTCCCCACTCCCACACGGCGATCACTACGTCAACCGGGCACCCCATCGGATCAACTCCCAAGTTCTCATAGCCGCGGAAGACGACCGGGCGAATATAGCAGGCCGCGAGCTGATTGACGCGGATCGTCTCGAGGATGGCCTCCTTGATTTCCTCCCGCGTATAGGGAATGTCCATTCGGTAGATTTTGGCGGAATCAAACAACCTGTTGACGTGCTCGTCGAGGCGGAATACGGCCGAGCCTTTTGCGGTCTCGTAACAGCGAATGCCTTCAAAGACGCTCGAACCGTAGTGTACTACGTGGGAGAGCACGTGGATTTTGGCGTCATCCCAATCGACCAATTGGCCATTGAACCAGATTTTATCGCATTTAGGCAGGGGCATGTAGAAAATCTCCTTGGGCAAGTATGCGAGTAATTAAGGTAACACCACGGCGAAACCGTTACCAGTGTTAAGCGATTACAACGTTCGCGTATATCTTACATTCAAGCTGTTAAACGTGCCGCTGCGCTGGCGACTGCGGCTGCCGCGCAAGCTGAGCTTGTTGTCGCTGCCGACCGGATTGTAGTTAAAGTTCGCCGCCAGAGTCCGGTGTTTGTTGCGGCGGTTGAGGGAACGCGACTGAGCGAGCGTGGAGTATTCGTAATCCCACTGACGGTCGTGCCTGTAGGTGTAGGTTGCGCCGGCCGAGTAGTCAGTGCCGGGCGAGTAGGTCATGCCGAATTGAAGGGTGTATCTGGCGTTTTCCTCTTCGACAATCTGGGCACCGTTTTCCAAAATCAAGGTGCCGTCATCGTTGGCCGAATAGTTGTAGCGCGCGTTGAGCGCAAGGTCGTCGAGGACCTTGCGCCGTAGCGAGTGCGTCATGCTCCAGCCGCGGCGGATATTGCTTTTGCGCGACGATTCGCGGCGATTGACTTGGCGATCAAAATCGTAAATGATGCGCCGCGCGGAGACGCTGAATCGGTGCGAAAAAGACGCGCCCAAGCGCTCGTAATTGGTGCCGATATTGAGCGAAATGTCGCGGTTGCGCGAGTTATCCACGGCGCGGGTGGCGTGCAGGTTCACGCGATGCAAAAAGCTGTTTTTGAGGTCAACGCTGAGTTTGGCACCCGAGCGCAGGGTGCCGTCATAGCTGAGGCTCACGCTGTTGTTGAAGGTGTCGCGGTCCTGCTTGCGATCCCCTGGATTTTCCGAGCGTTTGATCTCGCCAAAGGTCGCCAACCGCAGCGAGTGCCCATCGGCTAGAGGCCAGTTGAGAGAGCCGTTGAGAAAAAAATTGCGATTGATCTCGTCGGAGCTTGGATCGCGGCACGTTCCGTCTGCCGAGCGCGTGAAGTGGCTATCGCAAAGGCTGGTATCGGGCACTCGCACCGCCAGCCGGCGCACATCGCTGCCTTTGAAGCGGACGCTGGTGTTGAGAACCAGCTTCTCGACCAGCTTGCCCGAAAGGGACGCGTCCCAGTTAAAGTTCTCGCCGAGGCGATCCTTGCCAAAGAAGCGGTTGTCTAAATCTTGGATCGCGTTGGCGGTGTTGGAGTGCTCGTTCTGACTGTACGAGGCGCGGTTGTTTATTTTGAAGCGCCCTAGATCAAACTCCACGTTGGAGGAAAAGCTAGTGCCGCGCGTTTCCGCCAGCTCGGCGCTGACCACCGTGTCGCGCATCACAGCCTCGCCGACTGTAGCCTCGCTGATGGCGCGGCGCGAAAGGCCCCTCTGAGAGCGGTTTTCAGACATACTCAGGCCGA
>JAJEEZ010000243.1:0-24749 GCA_022820705.1 Candidatus Latescibacterota bacterium
GTGCCCGAGGCCGTCTATATCTCCAACATCTTCGACTTTGGCGACCTAGCACTGCTGGGCCATGTGCGCTGGGTGCAGGAGCAGGTTGGCGACCCGCAGCTCTCGCGGATTGCGGTGCGCACGCGTACGGGTATTGATCCCTAGCCGGTGGAATTCAACAAGGTGCGGCCTGGCGAGAAGATCTTCCGCGTTGGTGGGGGCAATGGTGGGTTGCAATCGGATGGGGCTGGGGTCAGCAGTGGTACCGGGATCAGTAGCGGCCTAGGCACGGGCGAGGTGGGGGTGCCGTGGAAATTCGCCAAAGACATTGAAGATGAGGCGCTGCAAGCGTTGGTCGCGGAGATACTCGACAACGAGGAAGTGGATTTGCGCGACGCGGTGCAGGCATTTAATGCGCTGTCGCAGGAGGAGCGGGAGCAGGTGACGTTGAGCGAGGCCGACTACAAGAAACTTCCGCGCGGCGACCGGGCGACGATCCGCAATGATGTGAGCAACTGGAGTGCGTGGTCGCCGCCCTATCCCGCGAGCAGCATCGTCTCCTTGGCGGATTTAGGCACTGAGGGTGCGGGGGGGCCTGTCGTCTCGCCAAGCCCGAGGCGCTACTTCCAATTTATGATCGAGTTCTTCAGCGACGACTTTGAGGCGGCCACGGGGGTTGGAGGGCTTTCCTTTGACGTGCTGCCGTCGCCCTTTGCCGAGGAATTGATCGCCGAGATCGGTCCTCGTAGCGCGGCCTTGGGCGAGCAGACGGACTTCACCTACGCGGTAAGGAGCAAGTTCCGCTCCGGTCAGGATCGGGGTTTTAATCGTCTGCGGATTGCTACCCCGCTCCGGGTGGAACGGGTAGGTGAGGTGCGGATACGGCCGCCTGAAGGCGATGTGCTGGAAGCCGATTTCAGCGGCGCAGTGCTCGACGAGTTACCGGTAATGCGCGGCGACTTTGCAGTCGTAGAGGTAGCCGACGATGCCTTTGCCATTGAGTTTCCGACCGTAGGTGAGGACGACACGGAGTTACGGGTGAGTTTTGAAAACGCGGTCCTGCGTTTCGGGACTACGTTTAGCGGCCAAGTGTTTAATACCGCATCTGAGGGCCGGTTGGGACAGAGCGTGGTGGCTGGCAATGCGGCCGATTTAGGGGACGGCGACCCGGACACGCAGGCGTTGGGCACGCCTTTTGAGGGCAATCTGTCGGTGAAAGTGCCCATCTCCGGCGAACTGCTGATCAACGTGCGCGCCCAGCCGCCGGTCTTTACTCCCAATGGGGACGGAGTCAACGACCAAGCCGAGCTGCAATACGACTTGACCAATGTAGGGCGTCCTACGCCGCTGCGGGTTGCGATTTTCGATCTAGCCGGTCGGCCGGTGCGGAATCTATACGATGCGCTGGATCAGAGTGGGCGCTTTGCCCGGCTTTGGGATGGGCGCGACGACGCGGGCCGGTTGGTGCCGCCGGGCAACTACGTGTTCAGCATTGCGCTGGACGCCAAGACGGGGCAAGCTAGAGCGGTCGCTGCGGTTGTGGTGGCCTACTGAGCGGATGTGATCGGAGTCAACACATAAAGTGTTTAGAGCTTAATGACGGCGATGAGGATGCTAGTGATGGCGACCAAGGTAGTCATGATCCAAATGAAATGGGTGTCCATGCGTTTGTTGGTCTCGTTGATGCGGTGATGCACCGCTTGGATCTGGGCACCAAGAGATCGGTTGGTTTCGTCGATGCGCTCGCCGAGAGATCGGTTGGTTTCGTCGATACGCTTATTGGTTTCGTCGATGCGCTCGCCGAGGGATCGGTTGGTTTCGTCGATGCGCTTATTGGTTTCGTCGATACGCTCGCCGAGGGATCGGTTGGTTTCGTCGATACGCTCGCCGAGGGATCGGTTGATTTCGTCGATGCGCTTATTGGTTTCGTCGATGCGGTGGTGCGTGGTACCCACTTGGTTGCGTAGGTCTTGGATGTCCTCGCGCAGATAGCTAATGCCCCAGTGCATATCTTGGGAGGTGGGTTGGGATGGAGAAGTGGGATTTTCGGTCATAAATAAGTTCCTTGGGGTTGTGGGTAATATGGTGGCTCAAGGGTATAAAAGCAACTTATATGCCAGTGCCGATAGTCGAGTAGGAGCGGCGATCTGTTGGATCAAACTGGATGCGCGAGCACACGCGGGTGGATTCTTTGCGACACACTGAGGTGAACGATGAATAACGCGGCGACGCGGGTAGGTTTGCAGCTTCATTTGACGGTTAGCGGCCTAGCGAAAACATACTTCGTCATCTGGGGGCTAGTGCTGATGAGCGTCCCGGCTTGGGGCCAGACCGACGTCCAGCGCGGCGGGGCGGTCAGCTTTGAGCCGACTGGTCCGGGCGTGCTCTTTGGTGCACTTGATCCATCGGTTAAAAAGTGGTACGTGCCGCAGGAACTCTTCGTGGACTACGGCTGGCGTCAGTGGGAGTACTCCAACTACGCCCGCACCCCGTACGAGCGCTACGTCAACACCACCCGCGAGGGCGACTACTTCTACGATGTGTACGGCAACTTCACCACGCGTGGTTGGCTGATCTACGACTGGCGTCAGTTCCAGCCGCAGCCCTTGGGCAGCGGTATCTTCCAGAGTACGCGCTTCAACCGCTGGTTCAATGCGGTGACCATCAGCGGCGATTCGCAGGGGCAGTACAACTACGCGATCACGGTCGGCGACCGGATTCGCACGACGCTGACGCCGATGACGTTTTCCAAGCCGGACTTCAACGGGGTGCAGGTGGATTTTGCCTCGGACAAGTATCAGGCGACGATCCTCGCCTCGCGCATCAGCGAACCGATCCGCGGGTCCACCCAACTTTCGGGCGGGATTACTGAGCCGGTGACGCAGACCAATATCACTTCGTTATTCGGTGGGCGGGCGACCTTTCAGGTTGGTGATTTCGTCGAGATTGGTGCCCAAGTGATGGACGCCAGCAATGGCAATACGCTGCTCGACATGTTCAACGGCGATTTGGTCGCTGGCAGCCTCACCGCTGGGCAGAGCACGGCACCGCTGACGGCGATTGCGGTGATTCTGAGCGACGACTCGCCCGATGACAACGAAGGGGGTGCGGCGCTTTTCAGTCACGATGTGCGGATCACTAGCCGCGACTTCGACACCGGTAAGGAGACGGTTTATAGCTTGCAGGAGGTGGTCCGGCCCGGCTCGCAGTGGCCGGTCGTCTTTGGCGGGTTCCGGCGGCCGGGCTTTTTGGCGGCGGACGGCCCGGAGCGGATCATCGTCAACTACGACTTCAACGATCCGGGTTATGTTGGTCCAGACCCGACGACGATTGTCGGAGTAGATTTCAACTACGTGCTGGCCAACGACTTTAAGGTTGAGATGTGGTCCGACCGCCAGACGGGCTTGCGCGGCGCACCGCCCCCTCCGTTGACCGCCGAGGTGATCGACGCGGCGCAACCAGCGTTGATTGCGGTGCGGCGGGCCGAGGGCAATGTCGCGGACATTACCAACTTGCAGCGGATTGAGTTTTCCTACGGCCTGCCGACGGCCAATCTGGTCGGCGGCTTCACCATTGAGGGCACTGGGGTGCTCGGCTTTGACTTCTACGGCGAGTGGGACCGCAACAAGCGCTATTTCCAGTTTCCCAATGCCGCGCTGTTCAACGAGGGCGAAGAGCACGCGGTTTCCTCCGAGGGGTCCGACGCTTGGTACTTCAATGTCTCGCGCAATGTGTTCCCCTACTTTCTCTACGGCGAGGCCTACGCCATTGACGAAGCCTATTCGACGACCGCCTTCTTGGTCAGTGCCACGGGCGACGTGCAATACGACAATACCCAGCGGCACTTGTACGAGTTTGTCGATGACAATGACGACCAAGACCGCTTCCCCGACTGGATTCGCTTTGGCTCGACCAACGATCGGTCGATTTTTCCCGGCTGGGACCAGAACAACGACTTCATCTCCGACTTCAACCAGAACGATAACGCCACTGCGGCCAACATCATTCCCGACTACGACGAGCCGTTTCTGCGCTACAACGTCGATCGGCCGGAGTTTCTCTTTGGCATTGATTTGAATAACAACAATTGGATCGACCGCTTTGAAGACGACGATCTGCCCGATTACCCGTACAAGCCAGACCGGCGGGGATACAATGTTTTCGGCAGCATCCATCTCGCGCCGGATATGCGGCTGACCCTCGGGCGCACGGACGAGCAATCACAGGCGACCGATGCGTTCAATGAGACTAATTACGCGATGTTCACGCTGGATCGGGACTACGCGGACTTGGGGCACTTGCGAGTCTTCAACATGCTCAAGCAAGCCCAGGACACCATTCCCGACGCCCGGCGCGAGCCGACCCCCTTTGTCGGCGCGCCGATCCAGCCGGTGGTGCGCGACCTCTTGGCGGCGCAGGACACTTGGATCAATACCGCGTACGCGCAATTCGATTATCAAGGCATCGAGGGGCTGAACGTGGTCAACAAATTCAAGTGGGAGCGCTTCCAGCAAAACGCCGAGGATCCGCGCGACAGCATTGGCCGTCCGCTGGAAAGTACTGCGAGTTTCTTGGGGCTAATCAACAAGGTGGACTACATATACGGCCTCGGCCGCTTTGACTTGCAGCCGAGGTGCAAGAGCGAGTTTTTGCGGCAGACGCCCTTTGTCGCTGACGAGGAGCGGCGCGAGGAATGGGCGCTGACCTTGCAGTTGATCGCCCGCTTGCCGGTCATGCGGCGCACGGTTATAGAATCCGGCGTGGAGCAGTTGTGGTTTCGCGACCGAGTGCAAGACGAGGACGCGCTGAGGGCGGCGGGGCTTTTGCAGGAGACCGGGGACTGGCGCTCGACTCACATCGCGGTGCAGCTCTCGACGACTTCCGATTACCAGGGGTACCGGCTGACCACGCAAGCGGGTCTGCGCTTTGGCCGCATCTTGAGCGAGCGGGTAATTGAGGACAGCGACCGGCCGGGCGTTTTCACAACGGACGACAAGGGGAAGAATGAGACTACGACCTTTATCACGGTATTCGCCGGTCTGGAGTGAGGCTGTGTTGCGCTTTTGCTTGCTAGTGATTGTAGCCTTGGGTTGCGCCCAAGAGCCTGAGGAGTTGGTGCTGGCCCGAGTGGATGGCGAGCCGATTACTGCGTCGGAGTTCGGGGAGTTTGACGCGCGGATTCCCGCGGGGATGAAAGAAGGAGGGCAGCGCCAAGTGCTCGAAAGCCTGATCGACAAAAAGCTGCTCTTGCGCGAGGCGGACGCCGCCAAGATGGCTGAAGACAATTGGTTCAAAGGCGAACTGGCCCTCTTCAAACGCGCTCGGCTGATGGCGCTGTACATGGAGCGCGAGGTCGTCGCCAAGATCGAACTTACTCCCGAGGAAATAGAGGGGTACTACCGAGAGAGCGGCCGGCACCGCGCTCTGCGCTTGGGCGGCATCATGGTCGGGAGTTTGGAGGAAGCAGGTGCGATCACCGAACAACTCGCCGCGGGGGCTGATTTCCACGAACTGGCCAGCGCGCACTCAGTGCACGAGCGGACTGCCGCGCGGGGTGGTGACACTGGCATATACCAGACGCGGGACCAGATGTCGGCGGAGACGGTTGAGCAGGTGCTCGGGTTGGCGATAGGGGGCGTTTCTGCGCCAGTGCGCGAAGTGTTTAGCCACGAAGACTTTTACGTGATCTACAAAGTGCTCGACGAGATTCCAGCGCCGCTGAGCGCGTCGGAGCAGATCATCGTCGAGGAGCTGACGGTGCAAAAGCGCGAGGAGCGGTCGCAGGCGCTCCGCGATTCGCTCGTGCAAGCGTACGCACCGGTGCCGCGTCCGGCGGCGATTCAGCGGCTCGTCGAGAACGGGGTCATGGCGGACCAAGCCGAAGTTCTCTGTGCGTATCGGGGCGGTGAACTTACCGTCAGCGGTTTTTTAGAGGCGTACGAGCTTCTCACCGGTAGGAGTTTACAGGCGGCCGACAGCGCGCACGTGGCCGAGGTTTTGCACCGCCGAGTGCTGCCCGACCTGTTCGTGAGTGCCGAGATTGAGGCGGCTGGTTTGGCAGAGGATGCGCGTTTCAAAGAGACCGTGGCGTTTAAGCGCGAGGAATTGATGCTCAGCGCATTGCGCCGGCGAGAGGTCGATCAGTACGTGAGTGTAACCGAAGAAGAAGCGCGCGACTTCTACGACGCGCATCCCGAAAAATTTGCTCGACCCGAGAGCACCACCATCGTCGAAATTTTGGTGGCGTCGGATTCGCTAGCTCAGCGCTTGGGGGATGAGCTACGAGCGGGGGGCGATGCCGCAGCGTTGGCCCAGCGCCATACCCGACGCGAGGGCAGCTTGCACCACGGCGGCCAGATGCAGCTCAATGCCTATACCCAAGGGTTGTTTCCCGTGTTGTCTGCTGCTGTGCAAGAGGTCGCCGTCGGCGAGGTGGGTGGGCCGTTGAAGACTGAGCGGGGCTATTCGGTTTTCAAAGTGTTGGAGCGCACGCGCGAGCAGGTCCCGTACAACGCCGAATCGCAGCGCCGCGCCCGGGCCTACGTGCGGATCGACAAGTCGAAAAGGGATTACGTGCGGTTCGTGCGCAATTTGCGGAATAAGTATCCGGTGGAAATTGTCGAGGGCAGTTTGGAGAAACTGTGAACTGTGTGTTGGACAGCTAACATAGCGTTGGTCTTGGCACTGGCCTTGCAGGCTGGAGCTCAGACGGATTACGGCTACCGCTTGGGGCGACAGGAAAGAGGCGAAGTCCGCTTCAATGCTCAAGGGCCAAGCGTGCTGATGGGGGCTTTGGATCCCACGGTTATGCGCTGGTACATGCCGCAGGAGTTGTTCGACGAGTACGGTCGCCGCCAGTGGCGCTACACCAACTACGCCACCGAGCCGTACCGGCGCTACATTGACCGCAACCAAGAAGGCACGTATTTCTACGACACGTACGGCAAGCTGATCTCGCGCGGCTGGCTGGTGTACGACTGGCGACAGACTCAGGCGCGCACGGTCGAGAGCAGCCAGTTGACCAAAGAGCGGCGTTACGCCACTTGGTTCAATCGGCTGATCATCTCCTCGGATGCGAGCGGCGACTACAACTACTCGCTGATGATCGGCGACGAGATCTTCGCCACTCTGACGCCGATGACCTTCCGCAAGGTTGGTTTTAATGGGGTCGTGACGAGCTTTGACGCGCGGCATTTGCGCTTCACTGGTTTGTTCTCGCGTCCGAGCCTGCCCATCGTCGAGATCGACCCGGATATTCCGACGGCCTCGCAGGATAATTTTACCAGCTTGATCGCCGGGCGTATAGAGGCCGATTTGGGGGCTAATGCGACCTTGGGACTGACGTTGGTCAATGCTCACAATGGGGCCGGCAACCGCGAGAGCTTTGAAGGCAATCCGCTCAAAGGCGTGCTGACGACCGGGCAGCTAGGTAGAAGGCTCAACAAGCTGATCGTGCGGCTGTCCGACGATTCGCCCGCTGACGGCGAAGGCGGGCCGGTGTTGTTCGGCACGGAGGTGGAGATTACCACGGCGCTGAGGCGCGAGGTGCCGGTCGAAGGCGGTGTGCGGATGGTCTTTAAGGACACCACGTTCACGGGCGGCAGCATTGGCTTTGCGCCGGTGATAGAGGGCGGGGAGGAGCGCGGTGGGTTCTTGCGAGCCGATGGGGCGGAGAGCATTGTGCTGCAGTACGCGTTGGCTGCCGAAGAGGGCGAGAGCGAGGAGGGCACCTTGCGCTTGGCCTTGCAGCGCCAATTAGATCTAGGGCTGGACGAGGCCGACGACGCCATCACTCGCGTCAAAAACGTGCGCTTCCGCTTTGTGCTGGCCAACGACTACCGGATCGAAGTGGCCTCCGATCGGCAGAACAGCCGCATCGGCATCCCGGAGTTTTTGGTGGTGACACGGGCCGCTGGCAATGTCAAGAACCAACTCAATCCGCGCGAAATCGTCTTTGACTACGGCCTGCCGACGGCCTCGCAGATCGCCGGTATTACTGCCGAGGTACGCGACTGGTGGGGCTTCGACTTGTACGGCGAATTCAACGTCAGTACCCAGTACCGCCAATTCCCCTCGACGACGCGCGAATCGCACCGCTCGTTTTCGGGGGTCCAAGGCGACGAGCACGCGGTTGGTTGGCTGTTCAATCTCGTGCGGCACGCAGACCCTTGGCGCTTCTCCCTCGAAGGCTTTGGCATGGACGACGCCTACGCCACCAGCTTCAAGCCGGTGGACAGCCGCGGCTTGGTTGACTACTCGCCCGAAGCCACCGACAAGCTCTACGATTTCGTCGAGGACAACGACGATCAGGACCGCCACCCCGACCAGAAGCGATTTTTCCAGGGCGGATTGGTGCCGCCGCAATCGACCGCGCTGGGCGGATTTCAGGTGCGATCGGACGGCGTGCCCGACCCGGCGGTCTTTCCCGGGTACGACGAAAACGGCGACTTCATCTCCGACTTCAATCAGAACAGCAATGGCGACCGGGAGAATTTCTTCCCCGACTACGAAGAGCCTTTTCTGCGCCACCACTCGGACCGGCCGGAGTTTCTCTTCGGCATTGACTTAAACAACAACGGTTGGGCTGAGCGCTTTGAAAACGACGACTTGCCCGACTATCCCTACAAGAAGGACCACTGGGGCTACAACGCCTACGCCAGCGTGGAGGTCAACCCGGAAATCCGCCTCTCCGTTGGCTATCTGCGTCAGGATATGCGGCAGGTCAACCGCAAAAATCATACTGCTTACGGTCTCTTTACCTTTGAACGAGATTGGCCCGGTCGTGGTCGGGTGCGGGTCTTCGACATGCTGAAGAAGGCCGCAGACACCATCCCCGACCCGCTGTCGCAGTGGATCGTGCCGACGCTCGAATTCGGGGCCGCTGGGCAGACGAGCGGACAGCACATTGCCGTACCCGATCTGCTGGCGGCAGAAGATACTTGGATCAATACGTTCTACGCCGAGTGGGAGTACGCTAGTCCGCAGCGCTGGAAGACTAAGCATCGCTTCAAATGGGACTGGTGGAACCAGCGCGATGCGCAACTTGGTGCGCTGGGGCCGTTGGGTCGCAATGGCCGCGAGACTTCTGGTTTTGTGGGGTTGATCGACAAGATTGACGGCGTCTTTGCGTGGGGTGCGGTGGCGATTTTGCCTCGCTTCAAGAGCGAATTCCTCAGTCAATCTCCTTTCTCTTTGGCCGAGCGTCGTCGCCGTTCTTGGGATGGGATCGGGTCGCTGTTGGTCCGCTTCCCCGTGATGCGGGATTCAGAGCTTGAACTGGGGTTTGAGCAGCGGCTGTTCTTCGAGTTGCTGCAGGACGAAAAGGTCTTGGTGGAAAACGTGCTGACGGGCGATTTTCGCGGCACGGTGTGGGCGGCGCAATTGAGCAATCAGCGGGAGTATCTAGGCTACGGATTGACGACCCAACTCGGATTGCGCTTTGATAGGCGTTCTTTGGAAGTGACTGGGCGAGAGCGCGAGACGCGGGTCGCGGGATTGGCGTTTCTGTCGATATTCGCGAGTCTGTGAGGCGGGTAATAGAAATGGCCTACTATGGAGCAACAGGGAGTTACAATCCAGCCATCGTGTCAAAGAGTGGGAGTTGCTCAACTAGAGCTTGAAGTCACTGCACCAATTTCGCATACCAGAGCTACAAATCGAAAGAGAGGATAGATGCCCATTCAACGTTACTCAATTAATCAGCACTCTATCGAGGTCCTGCTAACTTGGATCAAATCCGATGAGATCGCTATTCCTGAGATCCAGCGTCCCTTCGTCTGGAACGCGGCAAAGGTGCGTGATTTCATTGATTCACTTTACAACGGCTATCCCGTAGGGTATCTCATTGCTTGGCGGAACCCGGATGTCCGCCTAAAGGATGGTACCCAATCGACAGGCAAGCGTATCTTGATTGACGGCCAGCAGCGTGTTATGGCGCTATTTGCCGCTTTGCATGGGGAGCAGGTTGTCAACAAAGACTACAAGCGGATACGGATATCTATCGCCTTTCATCCTGGCGAGGAGCGTTTTGAAGTGGCAAACGCCGCCATACGCCGGGACCGGGGATGGATTGCCGACGTATCTACCGTCTTCGCTACCGACGCGAGAATACGTCAATTAGTGGACGACTACTGCGAAGCGAATCATATTGCAGACAAATACGAAATCGATGATCGCATGGAACGTCTTCGCGGTATCCGTAATAATTCTCTCGGCGTCATCGAGTTGAACTCCGATCTGGAGGTTGAGACTGTCGCAGAAATCTTTGTCCGCATAAACTCGCAGGGTGTCTCGCTTAATGCGGCGGACTTCGCAATGTCCAAGATGGCTGCCAGTGAACAGTACGGCGGCCATCTGCTACGAAAGTGCATCGACTACTTTTGCCATCTGGCTGTTGCGCCGGAAGCATATAACGACTTGGCCAAAGATGCTGACTTCGCCTCGACGGACTACTTCCATGCAATGGGGTGGCTGAGGAATGAAAAGGATGACCTCTACGATCCCTCATACACGGATATGCTTCGTGTCACGTTTACGTCGCAATTCAAACGTGGGCGTTTAGAGGACTTAGTCGCTCTACTTTCAGGACGCAATTTCGAAACGCGTACGTTTGAGGAAGCCATCGCAGAACAGGCCTTTCATATACTCAGGGATGGAATCCTACGCTACATGAACGAGACTAACTTCAAACGGTTCGTCATGATCTTACGCTCGGCAGGGTTCGTGGATTCATCGCTGATCAGATCCCAGAACACTGTCAATTTCGCTTACATCCTCTTTTTGACGTTACGCTCACAGGGTGAGGCCCCTGAACGAATTGAGACGCTCGTGCGTCGGTGGTTCGTAATGTCGATCTTGACAAGTAGATACACCAGCTCACCGGAAACCGCCTTCGGCGTCGATATTGGAAACATCGCTAGACAGGGTGTAAGCCGGTATCTGGACACAATCGAACGAGCCGAGCTCTCGGACGCCTTCTGGGAGGTAGGTTTGCCGCAACAGATGGATACCTCGGTGGCCAGCAGTCCCTATTTCAATGTCTTCCTCGCAAGCCAAGTAAGAGAGAACGACAAGGGATTCCTCTCGCGTGATCTCACCGTGCGCGACCTTCTGGAAGGCCAGTGGCACATTCATCATGTATTCCCACGTAGCTATTTGCAGAAGCACGGCTTCCAACGTGGTCGCTACAATCAGATTGCCAATTATGTGATGATGCAGAGCGAAATCAATATCGCTATCGGGGCTCTGCCACCAAAAAAATACTTCTCAGAATTGTGGGAGCAGTGCAGAAACGGAGCAACGCGCTACGGCGGAATAACCGATGCCGATCAGTTGCAAGAAAATCTTGCGGCCCACTGTATCCCTGAAGGAATGGACGCCACAAGTGTCGAAGGCTATGACACGTTCCTGCAAGGGCGTAGAGAACTCATGGCTGCCAAGATACGAGACTACTACAAGACTCTGTAGAGAAGGCACGGGAACTGGAAGCGAGTGAATTATGAGCGAGAAGATTACGTTTAATGGCGTTTCTCAATCGCTTGAATCTCGATATTCACCCATGCCAAACTTTGTCGTGAGTACTGAATTTCAACTGACTGGATTTTTTCCGTTCAAGAATGTCCTCCATATCCTTATAAAGAGGAGATTCCTTCGCGAGGTGAAAAATTCTCTGTTCCTGTGTAGAAAACGCCATGAGTTCTTCGCGAACGACCTTGCGAATGACTTCTTCTAGCTGCTGGACATTCAGGGTGACGTTAGGGGCTTGTGTTGCTGTTGCCTCGTTGCTCATTTTTCGTATCCTCCTGCAAAACTGGTACACTGTCGGGAACCTAGGTATTAATAAACATCCTTGTCAACGCTTGGGAATTCGACGCTTTGAGATAGGCAACAGGAGTAGAAGGCTATGCCAAAGACCTGTATCCGACTTGTGCTAGTGCTCGGTTGTCTGATTAGCATGGTCGATGCGTTGACAGTTTATCGGATCGGCGTTGGCTGAGGGGATGGCCGGACCTCTAAAACAGCAATGAAAATAGCCAATGAAAATAGCCTTTGACACCGACGTTATTGTTGCAGCCCTTCGCAGTCGTTCAGGTGCTTCTAATGCGCTCTTAAATGCGTTGCGTATGGAACAGATTGAAGCTGTTGCGAGTGTACCTATGATGCTGGAGTATGAAGCGGTCCTGATGCGTCCAGAGCAACGCCAAGCTGCCGGGATGAGTGTACAGGATGTGAACGTCTTTCTCGATACGTTGGCCCTGCTAGTCACTCCGGTAGTACCCTATTTTCTGTGGCGTCCACTGCTGCGAGATCCGGACGATGAAATGGTGCTTGACGCCGCAGTCAGTGGCGGTGCGGAGGCGATTGTGACGTTTAACACGCAGGATTTCTTGCCAGGCTCCACCCTATTTAACATGCAGATTCTAACGCCTGCACAAGCTATACAACGCCTGAAGAAAGGATGAAGATCATGGCTACCACGAACCCGTATTCTCTCCATCTGCTTGCCTCGCTCAAATCCGAGGCCGAAAAAGTGGCGGCAGCCGAGGGCACGACGCTCGACCAGTTTATCAATGTGGCCGTAGCGGAGAAGCTAGCGGCCTTGAGGACCTCCCGCTACTTCCAAGATCGAGCTGCCGGTGCCGATTTGGAGGCTTTTGACCGTCTGCTCGCGACGGCGGGCGATGAGCCACCGCGCCTTGGGGATGAGATGTTGCCGACAGAAAATCAACGTTCCGATTAAAACGGGGTGCTTTCTATCGCCATAAAACGGGGTCTGGTATGCTAACAGCTTGTATCTTCGCCTTCGTTTGTCTCGCTAGCTACGCAGACGCGCTGACGATTTATCGGATTGGCGGTTCGTCGCTGCCGGTACCGGAGTTGGACGAGGGAGTGGAGTTTGTGCAGCTCGATTGGGAGGGGGTGGAATCGGCGCAGCACGGCCAGGTCGAATCGCTGAAGATCGATGCGGACTTTATTGAGCCGGAGCAACTAGATACGTCGGTAAACCTGACGCCGCGTCTCAAAGAACGCGGGGGTCGGGTGCAGACGCTGGTCTGGCGAGGTTGGGAGCGAAGCGGCGACACTGAGGCCGTGCTGTGGGACGAAGACGTCGAGACCGTTTTCTTGGGTGACGGGCATTGGACGACCTCGGGCATTGGCGTGCGCAACAAGAGCCTGATCTTCGAGTTTGGGGGCAACTTCACGGTCGAGCGCGTCAAGTTCTATCCACGTGAGCGCTTTGAGGAAGAGCGCTTTCTACAGCGCTTTATCATCGGCATCAGCGACGGCGATCCGCTCAAGGAAGGTACGCGCGAATATACTGCGGGCACGCGCGGTTCCTTCCTTGACTTCGACATCGTACATCGGGCTACCGAAAACACGACCTCGATAGTCGAATTGGAACTGCCGCCAGAGCCGATTCGCCGCATGCTCTTTGAAGCGCACGAGAACACTCAAGGCATCTGGGAAATCGCCGAGTTTGAAATCTACGGCAAGGGCTTCACGCCAACGGCGCGCTACGTGTCCAATGTGCTCGATTTGGGTGGGCGCGCGGCGCTGGGCGAATTAAGCTGGGGCAGCCAAGTCGATCCCGGCGCACACATCGGGCTAAGTATGCGCGCTGGCGACGATAGTGATCCCAACACCTATTGGCGCAGTACGTTCCGCGGCGATGAGCGGACTCGGCTGGATACTCGGGGGCGACCTTTGACGCTGCGGTCGTACAATCGGCTAGAGAAGGCTCAGCAGGCTGGCATCTCGCCCGATACGGAAAACTGGGAAGGCTGGAGCGCAGCCTACGACTTGACGCAAAGCAGCGCCGCCATGCAGGGGACGCAGCCTCGGCAATTTGTGCAGGTCCGGGCCAACTTCCAGTCCACGGTAGAAGCAGGAGGACGACTGCACTTCGTGCAGTTTGCCGTGTCTAGGCCGCCGATGGCTTCCTTGGTGTTGGCCGAGATTGCGCCTGTCTTGGCGACCACGGGCGTGGCGACGGAGTTCACCTACATGCTGCTGCCGCGACTAGAAGCTGAGGACTTGGGTTTTGATACGATTGAGATTGACACGCCGACTCAGGCGGAGGGCATTGACGCGGTGCGCTACAGTGGGGAAGAGGTCGCCTTTGAAGTGCGGCGGCTGGATGGGCGCGGTTTTGAGGTCGGCGTTCCGCGGATAGATCAAGCGCGCGATGGCGAGTTGATAGAGGTGGTCTTCCGCTGTGAGGTTTTCAAGTTCGGGACACTGTTTTCGGGGCGGGTGTACGATAGCACTCGGCCGCAGGAGGTGCGCCAAGTGGTGACACCGGGCGAAGTGGTCGAGCTGGTCGAGGGCAACACCCTGAGCGTGGGGCTGACTAATATAGCTGGGCAGGTGGTCGGCGCGCTCAGGCTCGTGCCAGCGGCGTTTACGCCCAATGGAGATCAGATCAACGATGCGGTGCGGATCGAATACGACTTGTTGAATGTGATTGGGAGTGCCGAGGTAGCGGTGGTGCTCTACGATTTGCAAGGGACGAGGATCGGCGAGGTTTTCCGCGGTCCGGCGCAGAGCGGCCAGTTTGCCGCGGAATGGGATGGTCGGGACGGAACGGGTGCCTTGCTCGCGCCTGGGCTGTACGTGTTGCGCCTTGAGGTGGAGACCGATGGCGGTACCAAGGCCCGTTCGCGCATCGTCTCGCTGGCGTACTAAGAGGAGAGGACTTATGCGCTACATCGCCGTTGTTTTGCTGTGGGTAGCCACAGTCCATGCCCAAGGGAGCGGCTACCGGCTCACCGCAGATCAGCTCGTCGTTGACCGCGCTGCGCACTGGCGCGCTTGGGAGTTTCCGGTGGGGACCTTGACGATTGACGCAAGCGGTGCGGTGACGCCGTTTGAGCTGCGCCGCAATACCGACGCTACCAAGGACATCGTCCACTTCTTGCGCCTGCATCCGCCCGAAGACCTCGCGCGGGAAAAGGCGGCCGAGGAAATCGAGCTTGCGGATGCCATAGAAGCGGGTTCTAACGCGCCCGGCGTGCTCCATGTGCTAGATGGGGACTTGACCACCTATTGGGAGCCTGAGTCGGTCGCGGATGCCGCCGAGTTGGGGGCGCAGTGGTGGTTTACAATCGACTTAGGCCGACTGGTCATTGCCAAGCGCATCGTCCTCAAGTTCGTCGAGGAAGGTTTAGGCGATCCCTTCCTGCAGTACGATGTGCTGATCTCCGATGGCGAGGTACCGGAGAAGTTCATTGCTTCGGAGGAGCCGGAGTTCGATGTGGTGTGGCGCACGTTGAAGCCGAACAAGACCGAGCGGCGGCTGGAAATTTCTCTCGGCGAGCAGGCGGAGGCCGAGGAACGGGAACTGTCGGATCAGCCGATCAACGCCCCGCCGACTTCGGCGATCTCGGTGGCGCAGAAAGAATTCGCTGGCACTGGAGTGCGGCTGGTGCAGGTGGTGGTGCGGGGGTCGGACTTTGACCGTGGTTTTGAGGTCAGCGAGGAAGAGTACGAGGCGTTGCCGGCGGCCGAGCGGGGCGCGGTTGTCTATTACAAGTTGCAGCGCGACGGGCGGCTGACCGAGGTCGATGAGGCGGACTATGCGCAGCTACCCGCCGACCAGCAGGGCGGGATTTCCTACTATCGCTGGGAGCGGCCCCGGCTGGCCGAACTCGAAGTTTGGCACGAGGGCGACGACGCGATGATTGCCGCTTTGGCTCGGGGTGGCGACGTGTTTGCCTCTCAAGGGCTGCCGGTGGGGCGGACCATCGACGGCAACGTGCAGACCTACGTGGATTTGATCTTCTCCTTCGACCGCCAAACTATTCCCGGCCCCGAAGGCCATATAAGCTTTGACCTGGGCTCGACGTATTGGATCGACACCTTCCGCATTGCCTACGGCGGTCAGGCGCTCCGCGACCGCTATAGCTTTCCCTCCTACCGTCTCGACGCCTCGGACGGCGCGCTCAACGCCGACGGCAGCCTCAAGTGGACGACTGTGGCCAGCCGTCAGCAGTCGAGTACGCGCAAAGAGTATGAGGGCCACGACTTTGCGCTGATCAAGACGCGCTTTTTCCGTCTAGTGTGGGAGCAAATCATCGTGGCCGTTGGAGGGCACCGGGGATTTCCCGCTTCGGTGCAGCTCTATGGCCGGGGATTCCAGCCCGAGGTCTGGCTTGAGTCGGGCTTGGTGCGGCTGGGTGGGCGGCGGAACCTGCTGTCGATAGAGTGGGATGCGGATACGCCGCCGGGCACCGCCGTGCTGGTGCAGACGCGCACGGGCAACGAGTTGAGCGAGGTACTGCACTATTTCAAAAAGGACGGCACGGAGATTTCCGAGAAGGAGTACAACAATCCGACGCTGTTGGATATCTTCAAGGGGCCGATCATCGCCGAGGAGGTCGAAGGGGATGACTGGAGCGGCTGGAGCCAGCCTTATGAGGACCCAATGGGCAGCGCGATTACCTCGCCTAGCCCGCGCGAATTCCTCAAGGTGCGGGCGACCATGTTGTCAGAGAACCCGGACATCGGTGCCGCGCTGCGCTCGATCCACCTCAATTTTACTGGCCCGGTAGCCCAAGGGCTGACGGGTGAGATCGCGCCGTTCAGGGTCGATTCGCTGGGTGTGGAGCGTCCCTTTTCCCTGTACGTGCGGCCGCAATTCGACCGCCGCGATCCTGGCTTTGACCAGTTGCTGTTGGTCGCGCCGGCGGATATGGCGCTCGGTTTTGCGGGGCTGTACGCGGGTCAGGCTGGAGACGAGCTCGAGGTGGAGGGCGTCGAGGTTATTCCCACGGGCGTGGACAGCCTGCGCCTATCCTTTGCCGAGATTCAGCCCAATACGGACGTTGAGGTCGTGCGCCTCGATTTCCGCACGACGCTTTTTGGCATGGGGGCGGTGTTGCGCGCGTCCTTACAGCACAGTGCCGAGGGCGAGGGCACTTGGCAGCGGGTGGATCCGGGCAACGCGCTCGACGAGGTGGCGGGCAATACGACGACGCTAGTAGGCGACCCGACGCGGGGGGAGCTGCTGCTCGACGTGGAGGTACGTCCGCCAGCGTTTACGCCCAATGACGACGGCGTCAATGATCATGCAGTTTTTGCCTTCAAGGTCGTGCGTCTGGACGACGATGGTCCGCTGGAAGTCTCCATCTACGATTTGAGCGGTCGGCTGATGCGCCAGCTCGCCGAGCAGCACTCGACTACTACCGGCCAGTACGAGATCGCTTGGGACGGCATGGACGAGCAGGGGATGCGCGTTCCGCCGGGCGTTTATTGCGCCTTGCTTAGGGTGGCTGTTGACGCCGGAGGATTGAGCGCGGAACGGACCGAGGTGCTGCGCACGGTGGCGGTGGCCTATTGAAGGCTGTGGTATTTGCGCGGATCCGCAATTGTTCCCTCACTACTTGCTGACTCGTCGATCAAATATCTACGCGACTTGTACAATCTGCGGATAATGGCGGAGACTGTGTGCGGTGACTTCGTCGAACAGTGGAACAAATAGCTATGAACAATAGACCCAATATTCTTTTTTTGATGGCCGATCAGATGCAGGCCCGCGTGCTCGATCCAGATCACGTCTGCCAAACTCCGTATTTGGATCGGCTGGCTGGGGAAGGAGTGCGTTTTACCCGTGCCTATACGCCCAATAATATTTGCTCGCCGACCCGGGCGAGCCTGATGACCGGGCTGATGCCGCACAACCACGGAGTGCTGGAGGTGCTCTATCCCAAGGTGCCGGATCTGCATGCGCTGCGCACCGATAAGGCGCACTGGGCCGAGCGCATGGTAGATGCTGGCTATCGCACGGGGTATTTCGGCAAATGGCACATTGAGCGCGATAATGCGCCGGGCCGTTTCGGCTGGCAGGTCAACGGGGTTCGCGGTGGTGTGCTTTTCAATGAGTTGGTCGCCGAGGTACTGGGCGGTAAGCCGCTGCGGCCGGAGTGCGATCCGGCGCATTATCTTGAAGCGCCGCACGGCTATGGGCCCCATTTGTTCTACGGAGTGACTGACCGGCCGGCGGCCGAGCGCAGCATGGGGCTGACGACGACTCTGGCGCTGCGCTATTTGGAGGAAGTGGTACAAGGCGACGATCCGTGGTGTGCTTTTGTCAGCTTTGAGGAGCCGCATGATCCCTTTATCGCCAGCCGTGAATTCTACGACCGCTATGCAGAGCAAGAGTTGCCGCCGCCGCCCAATGCCAATGATGATCTGGCGGACCGGCCGGGGCTTTATCGGCGGGCGCAGGGCATTTGGCGTCAGCTCAACGAGGAGCACAAGCGTGCAGCGCGGGCGTGTTATTTTGCGTCGATTAGCGAAATAGATGCCCAATTCGGGCGGGTAATTGACTTTCTCGAAGATACAGGCAAACTCGACGATACGATCGTTGTAATGTGCGCCGACCACGGGGATTTGTTGGGAGCGCACGGGCTGTTCTTCAAGGATATTTCCGCTTTTGAAGAAGTCTATCAGGTGCCGCTTATTGTGCGTGGGCCTAACATTGCGAGGAATGCTATTTGCGAGGGCCGAGTCGGCTTGCACGATCTGTGCCCGACGTTGTTGGACCTGACCGACTGCGAGCCTATTGCTGTGGCCGACTCCCGCTCTTTTGTGGAACTGTTGCGCGAACCGGCGAATGTGGCCGACGAATGGACCCGAGGTTATGCCGAATACTTTGGCAACCGCCACCGGCTGACGCAGCGAGTGGTGTGGGATGGGCCGTGGAAGTTTGTGTTTAACGGCTTTGATTTCGACGAGTTATATCAGCTAGACGAAGACCCCTATGAAATGAAGAATCTGGCGCGGGATCCGGCCTATGACGAGCAGGTTAAAAAAATGACGCGGCTCTATTGGCGCTATGCCCGCGATACGGGCGACACGCCGCTTTTTGAAACGCTCTATCCCGCGCTGCGTTTGGGTGCGGTGGGACCGCTGGCCGCGGATGAAGATTAGGACTGGGACGAAATC
Organism: Candidatus Latescibacterota bacterium; assembly: GCA_022820705.1. Lineage (GTDB taxonomy): Bacteria > Latescibacterota > UBA2968 > UBA8231 > UBA8231. Next base: position 18,925 of record JAJEEZ010000243.1, read on the forward strand.
TCACAAAAATAGAGGAGCTAACGATGGCACGAGATATCAAGATCAACCGCATCACTACGACGCATTTCGACTACGAGATCGCCGATATGGAGTTGGAGGAGCAATTGGGCTTTGACACGGTCTATAGAAAAGGAGGTCGTCTGCCTCAGAGCGGCGGCATCCTGACCATCGAGACCAGCGCCGGGGTCAGCGGCATTGCGCCCGGCGGCATTGACGCCCGCACGGCGCAGTACTTGCTCGGCCGCAACCCACTGGACCGCGAGATCATCTGGCACGATCTCAAGCGTTCGCGGCGCGGCCAAGATGGCACGCCACCGGGCGCGGTGGACACCGCGCTATGGGATTTCGCTGGCAAGCTCTACGACGCGCCGATCTACGAGCTTTTGGGCGGGGGCTGGCGCAAAAAGTTGCCGGCCTACGCCTCGACCTACCACGGCGACGAAAACGGTGGTCTGACGACGCCGGACGACTTCGCGCAGTTTGCGTTGCGCTGCAAGGAGCAATACGGCTATCCGGCGTTTAAGATCCACGGCTGGGTCAACGGGCCGATCGACCGCGAGGTGGCGGCGGTGTTAGCCATTCGCGAAGCGGTGGGCGATGATATGGATTTGTTGCTCGATCCGGCCGGGTGTTTTCCCACGTTCGAGGATGTGCTCAAGGTGGGTCGTGCCTGCGACGAGGCGCGTTATATGTGGTATGAAGATCCGTTCAGGGGCGGCGGGTTTTCGCGCTTTGCCCACGCCAAGCTACGCGAACTGATCAAGACGCCGATGCTAATGGGCGAACACGTGCGCGGGCTGGAGGCCAAGGCCGATACGATTACCGCGGGTGCTACCGACTTTGTGCGCGCCAATAGCAGCGCGGATGGCGGCATTACCGGGGTGATGAAGATCGCCGCGATGGCCGAGTCGCACGGGCTGGACGTGGAGTTGCACGGCGGCAGTCTGGCGCACCGGCACATCATGGCGACCTTGCGCAATGCCAACTATTACGAGTTGGGCTTGGTGCATCCTCTGGTCAGCGATACCAAGCCGGCGGTTTACAGCGAGAGGCGCTGGCTCGACGAGTTGGATTCAGTGGATGAGAATGGCTGCGTTGAAGTGCCGGAGGGGCCGGGGCTCGGTGTGGAGGTGGACTGGGATTGGATTGAGGATCACAAGACTGGGGAGACGGTTTGCGAATAGCGCACGACGGCGATGGGATAATGATCCGATGCGAGAAATGCTGATATCGACGATATTTGATTGAGCAAGCAATCTCTTAGGCTGATATAGCTTTGTATGGGAATATCTATGGAGGATTTCAAGGAAGGGACGTATGGATCTTGAATTGAAAATTGAGAATTTTGGACCAATCGACGAGGCGAATATCCAAGTTGGTCAGTTTACGGTATTCGCTGGGCCGAACAGCACGGGCAAGACGTTCGTGTCGAAGATGCTGTATTCGATGCTTGGTTCAATGAATGCGAATCATGCGCGCGTACTTTTTGACACGGTATCCCGCAGCATAGAATCGAATTTGCAACTTTTCGATCAGAGCAGTGGAGTGATAGAAGAAAGCTCCTTGTCCGCAATTAGAAGGACACTCCAAAAGATCGACTCTATTCTGCGGGGGGTGTTCCCAAGTTATCCAATCCATAATGAACTTGATAGGCTCAGGAAGATCCAACCCGCATTGATGACTGAAATCGAGGAGATAAAGGTCCATTCCCAAACTATAGGAAACAACATTAAAACAAAAGAAGAAGATTCCCCTTCTTTGCTATCCCAGAATCATCAAAATCTTGGGCTCTCAATGATCCTTTTGGAAAATGGTTTCAGTAACTTGGAATTAGCGATTGATTTGGGACAGCGATTCAAGTTTCTTCAAAACTTACACGGAAATTTTCAATCGTCTGATCTTTCAAATCTCAAAGGAGAGGGCGATTCCCCCTTGTATTTCAGCGTCCAAGGGGTAGGAGAATTACAGGAAAAAGAAGAGTCTTTCGACTTCGTGCCCGATTCTCAAATCGTTCAGAAAATGCAGTCATTCCCAGAAGCCTTCTACTTAGAGTCTCCGCTTTATTGGAAATTGAAAAATACTCTAGAGTCGATTAAACTCGACTCTCGTTCTCCTTTCGGGGCTTCTTTGAACGGAGTCCCAGATTACTTTTATGACATGGTCGTTGCTCTCAGAAGGAGGCGTATAGAGCATCCTTTTGCCGAAATCCACAAAAGTCTGCACGATGCGATTGGCGGGAAAATTTCGTTGAGTGAAGAGGGCGATCTTGAATTTCAACAAAAAGGCAAGTCGATTCCGTTCTCTCTCACGTCGGCGGGTGTTGCAAATATGGGGATGCTGGCCTTGCTGATTGAGCGAGGAGCCTTAGAGCGAGGCTCTTTCCTTTTTTTTGATGAACCTGAGTCTAATCTCCATCCGGCTTGGCAAGTTGAAATGGCGGAGTTTCTCTTTGAGTTGTCCCGTCAGGGTGTCAACGTGGTGATCTCTACCCATAGCATGACGATCCTCAAGTGGCTTGAGGTGCATGTAAAGGAAAAACCAGAAGCCCGGGGACTCGTCAGGTTGAATAAGTTTCCTCCGGATGCCGAATGGAACGGCGACATGGACGCGGTGATGGCAGAAATCAAACAGTCGTTGACTAAGCCCTTCTCTGATCTCTACATCAAAGGGCTGTAGAATGCCCTTATCCAAATTCGCCGAGCCAATAGAGTCTATCGGCGGCGATTTCAAAGCATATCGGATGGATAGCACGACGGAAGTACCCGATATGCGCCGCGCCGCCGGACTTGGGACATGCAATTGCTGTGACTTTGTAACGGTCAGCAAGGACAAACAAAGCGTCGTTCTTATAGAGGAAACCGACTTAAAATGTACGAAGGCTAATTTAGAAAAAAGATATAATTACCTGAATGATGATGACCAAGTTGCATTGTTTCACGACCAAGTTCTTAGAGAGAACCGGCTCAAACTTTACGGGTCGATGTTGGTCCTGTGTCGTCTATCAAGCTCGCAGGACGATGTGAAATCATTTCTGCCAGAGAATAAGCTCCAATTTTGGCTCGTAACAACTAGCACAGACTCACCGGACTTTGTTCTATTGGATCACCTGAGAGACAGGTTGAGAGATTTTCTAAAGACTACATTACCCAAAGAAATGATGAATGTGGTCAATGTTATTCCGTCAACTAAGCTGGCCGAAAAACTATCGGCCCAAGCCATTGAAATAGACTGAACTTTCTCGAACCATGCCCCGAACTAGCGAAATCGCCTTCAACGTCCGGCTATTAGATGTGCTACGGACCAAGCACCCGCGTTGGCGTGATCACACCGGCGTGGAGCAACAGGGCGTCCTCCGCGAGACGGCTCTACGGCCAGACATAGTCATTCGTCCGCCGGGCGGCATTCCCGTCGTCTTGGAGACGGAGTTTCTGCCAGCGCGCAGTGTCGAAGCGGATGCTCAAGCCCGCTTGGGGCAATTCTTGCAGTACAACGGCGATCGGATTGAGCAGACTATCGCCGTCCAGATACCACGGGAACTGAGCCAAGTGCCGCAGGCGGACTTGGAGCAGCATATCGAGGCTGCCGAGTTCCGCTACTGCACGTATTCGCTGCAAGAGGCGGATATGAATGTGCGTTGGCCGGCTACGGGTTGGCTCGATGGTAGTATTGATGACCTCGCTAGCTGTATTGAAAACGTCTCGCTGTCCGAGCGGCTGCTCGCCGAGGGAACGCAGATTCTGGAGCAGAGTATTGGCGAGGCCGCCGGTAAGTTGCGCGAAACGGCCGGTACTCATGCGCTGGAAAATATGGCGCAGTCCCTCCACCAAGAAGACGGCGAGCAGACCTCGCGCATGGCGATGGCCATCGTCGCCAACGCGCTCGTTTTTCACACTGCTATTGTTGAAGCACACGAGATTCCCAACATCGACCAATTGCGTATTCCGGGGCGCAACGATGTCAGCAAGAGCCGTTTGCTTGAATGCTGGCAGCATATCCTCGATAACATCAACTACTATCCGATCTTTCGCATTGCCTCCGATTTGCTCCTGCCGATTCCCGACGGCACGGCGAATGCGGTCCTCAATCGCCTCGCGCAGGCGGCGAGCGATCTAGCAGGGTTGGGGGCTACCACTTTGCACGACCTTTCCGGGCGTATGTTCCAACGGCTCATCGCTGACCGGAAATTCCTCGCCACGTTCTACACGCTACCGACCTCGGCGGCCCTGCTCGGCGAGTTGGCGGTGGCTCGTTTGGACGAGGAGACGGATTGGTCCGACCCGGACGCTCTCACTGGTCTTCAAGTCGCCGACTTGGCTTGTGGTACGGGTGCTCTGATTTCGGCGGCATATCGCGCTCTAGCGGTGCGCTACCGGCGAACCGGCGGCGACGATCAGGCACTGCATCAGCAGATGATGGAACGTGCCCTCATCGCTGCGGACATCATGCCGGCGGCAACGCACCTTACCGCGTCCATGCTGTCGAGCGCCCATCCGGGGACGACCTTTGGCCGCACCCGCGTCCACACATTGCCCTATGGACAGCAGAGCCAAGAAAAGCGGCATACGATGGCGTTGGGGGCGCTTGATCTGATTGAGGATGACGCTGCGCCGTCGCTGTTTGGTACTGGTGCCACCGTGGCGCATGGCACGGGCGCGAATGTGGAAGCCGAGGGGAGCCAAGACATGATCCTCCCCCGCGAGACGGCTGATTTGGTGATTATGAATCCTCCCTTTACGCGGCCAACTGGTCAGGAAAGTTCCAAGGTCGGCATTCCTGTGCCGTCATTTGCTGGGTTGGGCACAAGTGGAGATGAGCAGCGGCAAATGAGCAGTCGGCTAAAGGGGATATGCGCCAAGCTGAAAAAGAGCGGATACCTAGCTGGCCACGGCAATGCCGGGCTGGCCTCTAACTTCATTGATCTCGCCCACGCCAAGACCAAGCCCGGGGGCGTCCTCGCGCTAGTGCTACCGGCGGCGTGTGTGAGCGGTAGTTCTTGGGAAGATGCTCGTCTCTTGCTGGAACGCGAGTACGAGGACTTAGCCGTACTTACCGTTGCTTCGTACGGACAGACGGACCGAGCCTTTTCGGCTGATACGGGCATGGCTGAAGCCCTCGTGGTGGCCACCAAGTCCCGTGCCGGACGCAAAGGATGCGGGGAAACGCTGTTCGTCAATCTCTACCATCGGCCGCGCAGCCTCTCGGAAGCCTTCGAGATGGCGCGGGCGGTGGGTCGCCTCTCTCCCCAAGCCCAGCATGGGCGGATTTGCGTAGGAGACCGCGAAACCATTGGCACGTACATTCGAGCATCTTTGAGCCAAGGCGGCTGTGCGTCGATCCGCGAAACTACGCTCGCTGCCGCTGCCATGGGGCTAGCGGACGGAAGACTTGAACTTCCTCAAGGGTACTCCACACCGCTTCCTACGGCTCAGCTCAGGTGTCTTGGAGTGGAGGGGTTATACCACATCGACATCTCTGGAAACCACAGCGACGGGACTCCGCGAGGGCCGTTTGAAATCATACCTATTCAGGGAGTGCCGCAGTATCCAGTATTGTGGAGTCACGACGCCGAGCGCGAACGGGGCCTCGTCGTCCCGCCCGATAGTGAAGGAGAGGTCCGTCCTGGATGCGACGACCGTGCGATCGCGGCCTGGAATGCAACCGCCTCTCGGCTGCACTTCAACCGCGATTTTCAGATCAACTCGCAAAGCCTCACCGCCTGCCTCACGCCAGCCAAAGCGATTGGAGGGCGGGCGTGGCCCAATTTTATCCCGGAACAAGACGAGTGGACACTACCTCTAGTCTTGTGGTCCAACACTACGCTGGGA
>JAJEEZ010000142.1:0-5084 GCA_022820705.1 Candidatus Latescibacterota bacterium
CAATACGACGATCTCTCCACATTTGGGAGTCCGGGCGCGTGAAGTATAGTCCAACGACTCAGCGTCCAGTACCTGTGCGATGGATGTGCATCGTCGGGCCAGCGCGACGCCGTTAATTGAAGGAGGATCGTTGAGAATATGGATGCTCACGTCGCTCGCTTTACTCCATTTGGTTTCAAATTCAAGCTTTCCACGACCGATAACATAGCGCCCATTGTGGCTACTGTAATCGAACACAGCTTCTCCGGTCAGTGACGTCATCTGCGGGGGTGGCACATCCGAAGCCTTGCCCTCAAAACGCTTGATTCCAAGTTTTTCGGCGATCATTACCGCAAGTTCGGCCGGCGTATGATCACAGGCTTGTTCGTACTTGATGGCAGTCGGCAAGCCGGGAACAAGCGTGTCGTCAAAGCGCACCGGCAAAATATACTCGCCTTTATTCTGCACAGCACGGCTCAGGATTGACTGCCTTTCATAGATCGGCCAGGCCCTTTCTACGTACGCCTTAGAAATGAACATCACTACATAGTCAGCCCTATGCTCGAATACGTCCTGAAATTCTTCCGCGAGATTCTTTCCCCAAAGCCGGACGGTAGCGAATTCGTCGTAGAATACGGAGACTCCCCAGGTCTGGAGTAATCGCGCAACCTCTTCAACGTATCCACGCTGTTCGCCAGCGAAGGATAGTGCTACTTCATATTTTGCGTTTTCGTTCATTAATCTATACTCCTTACAATTTCTCGCCCCACACCCGCCCAATCGCCGCCCGAATCTTCCCCTCCATCCGCTCCACCAACTCCCGATTAGCGGCGACAAGAGACTGTTCGGCTTCGGTTTCGGCGACGAGGGCTTGCTGGATTTCAAGAGGCGGTAGCGGAATCTCGAAGTCCCGTATCTGATGCGTCGTGAGATTCTTGAATACAGCGCCAACCGACTGTGAACCATGGATTTCATGTCGTGATAGAAGATCAAAATACAAATACTCTGGTAGAACTATGTCGCTTTTTAGATCGCGTAGTCCAACAAATCCGTCATGGATGCAAGCGTCCTTAGCGAGTATAGTCGGAAGACCTGGATTGCCACTCACGGTGATAATTACGTCACCTTTTTTCATAGGACGACTTTTCTTTGACCCTTCATGCGTTAATGAATCAATCTGAGGCGTAGTATACATACCGTCTCGTGTAATATCTGCAACCATGAGTCTTGGAATTGGACCACCATAATAGTTAGGATCGCCTTTCGGTCGAGGCGAACTACCTCTAAATATCTCAGCAAGAGAACCGACTTTCACCATCGGCCACTCAGGATCAACCACAATCTGCGGCCGATAGTTGTCAATCACCGCCCGCGCCCCGTCTATCACCCGCTGATACCCCTCAATCTCCGCCACAATCTCTCGCTGCACTTCCATCGGCGGCAGAGGGACTTCGTACTCTTCAATGAACTTTCGTGGCACACGCTGAAGTCCACCAGTGCCTGTCATGTTACTGATACCAGATTGGCGAAATAGCGGATGGGTAACGCAAAAATAAATCCATTCCGGGAGCACTCTTTCAGAACTGCGAAGCACATAAAACTCGCTGGAACCAAATCCAATACCATTTTTCAGATTTTTCGCAATACCGGCCTTACCGTTTTCAAAACACGGTGTCACTTTGGCCAGCAACACGTCGCCGTCTGCAAAGTAAGTATAGCTCGCTCCCACCTCACCAAGTACTCTGTGCTCTTTAGCAACGAACGAGATTTGGTTCTCGTTTAGATCAGCCATCGGTACGAAGGAGACCTCGGTATCCGCTAGGAACTCGGAAAGTTCGGATTTACGAGGGTTGACAGTGCAGATATCTCCTATTGGAAAAAACGGGGACGCAGTACTAATTCTTGTATTCTCCCGATACCTTTCCCCGCTCAGATTATACTCCCCACCCGCCGCAATCTTCTCCTTCTCGGCGATCAGCCCCAGCATAGCCGTATAATCCACCCCAGGTTCCGCCACACCATCACTTGACACCGACTCCCCCTCCCGCAGCCGCCCCAAATACTCCCCAAGCTCCTCCCTCACCCTCGGCAAGTCATTCTCCGCAATCTCCCGCCGCTGCGCCCCCAAATCAAACCCATCATTCTCCACCTTAAAAAAGGCAACGCGATCCGTCTTTTGCGCCAACACCTTGTCCAGCAGCAGAATGGACGTCTTAACCCCCGAATAAGGCTGAAACACGCCCGCCGGCAGCGAGATAACAGCCACCAGATAATTCTCCACCAGCATCTTGCGTAGCTGCTTATGAGCATTCTGGCTCTGAAAAATAATGCCCTCCGGCACAATGATACCGGCGCGCCCCGTCGGTGTCAGATGCTCGGCTATGTAATCGACAAACAGCACTTCGCTGCGTTTGGATTGCACCGAAAAGCGGCGATGCGGGCGAATGCCTCCCTTCGGCGACATAAACGGCGGATTGGCCAAAATCACGTCGGCATACTTGTTCCAGCGCTCCTCGCTGGTCAGGGTATCGTATTCGGCAATATGCGGCTCGACAAAGCCGTGCAAATACAGGTTCACCAGCGACAGCCGCACCATATCGGGCGAAATGTCATAGCCCTCGAAATTGTCCGCGAGTTTTCCTTTCTCATCCGGCGTCAGCGCACTGTTGCCCTCGTCGTCGGTATTAGCCTTGAGAATATGCTTGTACGACGAAATCAGAAACCCGGCAGTGCCGCAGGCTGGGTCGAGCACAGTTTCATCTTTCTTCGGATCAATGACAGCGACAATGAAGTCGATGATATGGCGCGGAGTGCGGAACTGCCCAGCATCCCCCTGCGAGCCAAGAACCGAGAGCAGATATTCAAACGCATCGCCGAGCCGCTCGCTGTGATCGTACGTAAACTCGTCAATGACCTTGAGAAAGGCGCGCAAAGTCTCCGGGTCGCGGTAGGGCAAATAGGCGTTGTTGAAGATGTCGCGGAACAGCGGCGGAATGCCCGGATTTTCCGGCATCCGGGTGATCGCCTCGGCGTACAGATTCAAAGTCTCGTGGCCGCCCAAGCCAGTGCGCACCAGTTGAGGCCAGCCATAGCGGGCAAAGTCGCCAGCAAAAAACGTGCGCTGCCCGCCCAACTCCTCGCTATCGGCGTCAATGTCGTCCATAAACTTGTAGATCAGCGCGATAGTAATCTGCTCTACTTGGCTCTTCGGATCGGGCACCTTGCCGACGAGGATGTCGCGGGCCGTGTCAATGCGGCGTTTGGTAGCGGTATCGAGCATATTAGCTCCGGTAAACGAACCCCTCCCCGATCTTCCACACCCCCTTCTCCCGAAAAGCGGGAATGGTCTGACGACGGGCAGCGTTGGTAACAGCAGGTGCCGAGAGCCCATGCTGCTTGATATAATCCGACAGCCGGATAATGGCCTCTCCCTGTAAATAGCTCAACCTCTTGTGCAGCGACTCTACGAGCGCCAACGCCAGAATATCTTCCATCGTCCTAGTCATTTGGCGGCCCCCATAGTCCCTGAACGCCTGATAGTACCGCTCCTTCTCCGAGTTGCGAATAATAAGGCGCGGCAGTCCGAGCTGGATAAGTTGAAAATTGATGAGAACCCGCCCCAAGCGGCCATTGCCGTCGCAAAAGGGATGGATGGTCTCAAAATCCAAGTGAAATCGGGCGATTTTATCGAGGAAGTAGGAGCCGAGATCGCTGGAATACTCGACGAGGATTTCATCTATCATGCGCTCTACATGCTCGGGTGCCGGCGCAATATGAGTCCCCACCCGCACGTATTCCCCCTGCTCGCGAAAGCGTCCAGCGATGGCATCATTAATGCCGCCGATGAGCATCTGATGCAAAAGCAATATCAGGTCTTTGCTCAGCTCGCTGTCTTTAGCTTTGGCGCGTTTGTATTCCGTGACGCGGGCTAGATTTTTCGCCTCAAAGACTTCCCGCACAGACACATTTCGGGACAACACCTGCTCCAACAGGATTCGCTCTGTCTCCTCAAGAGTAAGGGTTGAATTCTCAATCGCGTTCGAGTTGTACACACTCTCGGGGACCTCTACTTCGTCGATCATCGACAGCAGCGATTCCTTGCCTTGGCGCAAGGTATCGTACGCCCGCTTCAAATCTTGGATGCGGTTTCTTATCGGCTGCGTAATCGCCATACCATTATTGTATCGCATTCACGGTATATTGGCAAATATTCGTGAATGAATCGGGGAAAATGGGTGATATTCACTGTTTTTGGGGATAAACCAGTTAATCGTGGTTGAAATAGCCGGGTTGGTCGCCAGCCTCTTTGTCATGAGGGGATTTGGCGGGATTTGGCTAGAAGCTCAAAAGTCCGCCTCTTTTGACAAAGAACTCGGTTCAGTGCCTAGGCCGCTTCAAGAATAAAACCGGCTCACCATAGTCTCCCTCACCCACTTGGTCGAGAGCTCGGTGTTCGATGTCTTCCAGTTGTCCGAGTTTGCTCGTCCATGTTCCATCCGCAAGCTGCCGCGCAGCGTGTGTAGGACTACCATCTAGAGCGAAAATAGCCACTTTTTCCACTCCCACCTCAAAGGCAGCATCTTGACACACTTCAAATCCGAGCTTTTTGAAGACTTCGGCGTATATTTCCACTGTATACTCTCTGGGTACACCTTCGGGCCAATAATACTGGCCAAAAGAATCTGGTTCCCACCAACGGGAATCATCCCCTGCAGCCCAAGCGATACAGTTGTAATCGACTTGGGCTGGGCTGGTAATCTTGTATGTGTCGCTACGGAGCCTTGGGAACAAGCGTTCCAGATTCACCAACGCAACCCTTTCCTCCGCCCCCACTTCAGCCAATCTTGGGTCATCTCTGCGACAACCCCCCGATGCTTGGGAAGCACGGGATCTTCTCGTGCAATTGACCTAAGTGCCCAAAACCAGTGTTCCGGCTTGTGTTCGAGTTCTCTAAGAATTAACGGCAGCGCTTGCGGCCCCATGCCTATGATCTGCTGGTACGCAGGATGTAGAACGACCTCTCGTATTGAGGAAAGATGAGCGCATTCCTCACGTACAATTTCTGCGAGACGGTGGAATTGTTCCGGCAAAATATCTGGCTGGGG
>JAJEEZ010000399.1:0-4411 GCA_022820705.1 Candidatus Latescibacterota bacterium
GAATACCCAATGGCCGTGCGCGGGTGTCGCTTGTCGGCAAAGCTGCGGCTGAGCCGTTCCTCCTCTACTTCAATGGATACTCCACCGTTGCGCAGGATGCGCGGACCGCCGCTGATGGCTTCCATTAGCTTGGTGTGGGCCGGTGCCAATCGACAATATAGCTGCACCATATCGCCCAAGGCGATCTGTTCGGTCGCCTCGTATTCTGCACCAGCGGCCAACAGCCACTGATCGCGCTGGAGGGACAGCGGCCAAGCCTCCCGCCGGATCTGTTGCACCCTCAAGGAAATCGTGTCGTTGGCGATAGCGGTGTTGCCCAGCCCTTGCAACAAAAAGCCCGTAGCCGCTTGTAGCGAATCCCCCTGCACCTGCGCGTGATAGTTGAACACGGATAGCTCGCCGAGCGCTGGCTCGTGGTTGAAGCCCGCGATGTGCAGGTGCTCGCCCTCGGCTGTCAACAGACCCAATTCCATCTTGTACACTGCGATCAGGGGCTGGCCCGTCTCGGTAATGGCAAAGGCCGAGCGCCGCTGTGGGAGATGGATGAGATCGCCGGATTCAATGTACAATCCGGCTGGCTGGCTAGATTCGCCGGGGAACAAAAAGTCCCCGTTTATGGCCGCTAAGGCACCGGCGGCCAAACTACTGGTCTTTTGCGCCTCTCCCTGCTTGGCTGTTCGCACTCGAATGCCCGCCGCCCAAGAGCGAGGCAGGTCCACTTCCACCACATGGATCCGCCACGGCCCTTCGGGCACGTGAATTTTGTGGTACACCACCCCAGGGGCTATTTCTTCGGTGTTTTCCTGGGCGCAACTCCAACTCAAAGACCACGCGAGAAGCGCAATGAAGAGACGAGTAGAAGCCCTATGCGATATAGCCAAAAGAAGTGTACCTCAGCGGCAAGGAGACTGAAGGCGCGTTATGGTATCTCTCGTTAAAACCGACCAAAGGTAGCCCTGTGCTAAAACCGTGTCAATTTTATCCGGCGACTGGCCCGGCCGCAGGCCAAGCCCTTTATTTAAAGAAAATAAAGAGAAAGGACGCCAATGAAAGCCATACTCGTAGGGTTGGGCGGCCGGGGCCGCTACTGGCTCGGTCAGTGCCAACAGCAAGCGGGCGTCGAGGTAGCAGCTTGTGTCGAGCCTTTCGCGCCCAACCGCCAGCGCGCGACAGCCGACCACGGCTTTGCCGCCGACCGGATATACGACGACCTCGGCCAAGCTCTCGACGCCGTGCAAGCCGACTTCGTGCTCGACGTAACCCCGCCAGCCATCCACGAAGAAATCGCCATGCAGACCTTTGCCGCCGGCCTGCACCTGCTCGGAGAAAAACCGCTCAGCGACGATTACCAAGCGGCGCGGCGCGTAGTGGAGGCCGGCACCCGCGCCGGCGTCGCGCACATGATCACCCAGAATTACCGCTTCAACGGCCTGCCGCGCACGACCCGCCGCCTGCTCACCGAGGACCTCATCGGCCCGGTCGGTCAGCTCGATGTCTCGCTCTACGTCAATTGGGCCGACTCGCCCGGCTCGCACTACGTCACCGAACCGTACATGTTCCTCACCGACATGGGCATTCACCACTTCGACATGATGCGCTACACCCTCGGCCAAGATCCTGTGTGCGCGCACGCCCTCACTTGGAACCTTCCTTGGGGCTGGCACCGTGGCGACGCCGCTCAGATGATCCTCTTCCGCTTTGCCAACGGTGCCATCGCCACCCATCGCGGCATCGGCTGCACGGTCGGTCACGTGCCAGCCGGGCACAACGGCGAGTGGCGCTACGAGGGGCCGCACGGCACGCTGACGTGGGAGGGCTTCGACTTGTACCACACCCACTCGCACCGCGCCGATCCCAAAATTCGCCAGCAAATCTCCCTCGACGACGATGGCGGCCAAGACCAAAACCCCGTGCTGCGGGAATTCGTCGCCGCCATCGAAGAAGGCCGCACGCCCGAGTGCAACGCGGCAGACAACCTCAAGTCCATGGCCATGGTTTTTGCCGCAGTCAAAAGTGCGATGGAGGGACGCGAAGTAGCCATCGACGAGCTATAGATTTGGTTCTTGTCCCATTGCCACAGCTTGCTACTAACCCCTCTTTAATAGACTTATGACCCTGCATCTTTTTGATACCTATGCCCGCCAAGAGCGCCCCTTCACACCGCTCGCGCCGCCCCAAGTCCGCCTGTACGCCTGCGGCCCGACCGTGTACAACTACCAGCACATCGGCAACCTGCGCACCTATATCTTCGAAGATATCCTGCGGCGCGCCCTCGAATACAGCGGCTATGAGGTCCACCACGTCGTCAACATCACCGACGTGGGGCACCTGACTTCCGACGCGGACACTGGCGAGGACAAGATGGAAGCCGGCGCGCGGCGCACCGGCTTGACGGCTTGGGAAATCGCCGAGCGCTACACTGCGGATTTCCAAGAAAAACTCGACTGGCTCAACGTGCTCGCGCCCCACGTCTGGTGCCGGGCCACAGACCACATCCGCGAGCAAATCGCCGCTATCGCTGCCATCGAGGAAAAAGGCTATACGTACCGCACAGACGACGGCCTGTACTTCGACACTTCGCGCCTGAGCGACTACGGCCATCTCGCCCGCCTCAACATCGAGGGCCTACAGGGCGGTCAGCGCGTCGATCTCGGGCAGAAGCGCCGCGTCACGGACTTTGCGCTGTGGAAGTTCAGCCCAGCAGACGCGCAACGGCAGATGGAATGGGACAGCCCGTGGGGGCGCGGCTTTCCCGGCTGGCATATCGAATGCACCGCTATGGCAGCTAAGTACTTGGGGCCGTACTTCGACATCCACTGCGGCGGCGAGGATCACGTCCCGGTCCACCACACCAACGAGATCGCCCAAGCCCAAGCCTGCTACGACACGCGGCTGGCCGAATTCTGGCTCCACGGCGCGTTTCTACAGCTCGACGGGGAGAAGATGTCCAAGTCGAGCGGCGACTTCCTGCGCCTCGAATCCCTCGTTGAAGAGGGCTACGACCCTCTCGCCTACCGCTTTTTCTGCCTCGGAGCGCGCTACCGGGCCAAGCTCTCCTTCACTTGGGAAAGCCTCAGCGGCGCGGCCACAGCCCTCGACCGGCTGCGCGCTGCCGCCCACGCTTGGGGTGCGCCGTCTGAACCCGACGACCGCTACGTGGCCGAGTTCAAAGAGCGCGTCGAGGACGACCTCAACATGCCGCGCGTCCTCGCCCTGTGCTGGGAGCTCGTGGCCGACGATCTCCCCGACGCCGCCAAGAAGGCCACGCTCCTGCACTTCGATCAAGTCATGGGCTTGGGGCTGGCCGAGTGGACGCCGCAAGAGGAAGATGAAGTCCCCGAAGCGATTCGCGAACTCGCCGCCCAGCGACAACAGGCCCGCGATGCCAAGGACTGGGCCACGGCCGACGCCCTGCGCGACGAAATCACCGCGGCCGGCTACGAAATCGAAGACACCCCCCAAGGCCCCAACATCCGCCCGCGCAAAACCTAACCGAACGGACGCCCATGTCCCGCATCCTCGTCGCCGAGTGCAAGCAAGAAATCTCTTCCTTCAACCCAATCATCGGCACGTACGACAACTTCTCCATCCGCCGCGGCCCCGAGTTGCTCACCTATCACCAAGGCCGCGAGACCGAGCTGTGCGGTGCCTTGCAGGTCTTCGCCGACAGCCACATCGACGTCATCCCCACGTACGGGGCCGTTGCCCCCTCGGCCGGGCCTTTAGACCAACAGGACTTTGAGCGCCTTGCCGCCGAGCTGCTCGACGCGGTCACGCCGCACCTAGCCGACGCCGACGGCATGTACTTCTGCCTGCACGGCGCTATGGGCTGCACTGAGGAACTCGACCCAGAGGGCTACTTGCTGCAAGAGTTTCGCCGCAGCGCCGGTCCCGACTTCCCCATCGTGATCTCGCAAGACCTCCACGGCATCCTCACCCACCGCATGTTGGAGCACTCGAACGGCCTCGCCATTTATCACACCTATCCGCACGTCGATTTGGCCGACACCGGCCGCCGCGCCGCGTACTTGCTCCTCCAAGTCCTCGCCGGCGCACAGCCCGTAGTAGCCCGCGTGCCAGTGCCCGCGCTCGTGCGCGGCAACGAACTCATCACTGCCTCCGGCGTGTACGGCGAGACCATCCGCTACTGCCAAGCCCTAGAAGAGCAGCCCGACATTCTCGCCGCCGGCATGATGATCGGCAACCCGTTCACCGATGTGCCCGAGCTGTGCTCCCAAGCCATCGTCGTGGCCGATGCCGACCCCGACCTCGCCCGCAGCGAGGCCCTACATATCGCCGCGGACTTCTGGGAACGGCGCGCCCTCATGCAGCCCGACCTCGTATCAGTCGAAGACGCCGTCGCCCAAGCTCCCCAATACAGCGGGCCAGTGCTCTTCACCGACGCGGCCGA
>JAJEEZ010000435.1:0-15084 GCA_022820705.1 Candidatus Latescibacterota bacterium
TGATGACCCCCTTCTTCGATTTGATCGGTTATTTAGACCTTGCGAGCGTCTTGGGAAATGCCTGATGGACGAATCTTTCGACATTACCGACGAACAGCTCGCCCACTTCGAGCGCAACGGGTTCTTCCTGATCCCCAACCCCGTTGGTGCCAAGGGTATGCGCCAGATTGACTTCCGGCAGCAGGAGGTCGAGCCGGAGTGGGAGCACACCGAGTTCCCCGAGGGCTGCAATCGACTGGCCTGTCAGTTCCTGATGATCGGCGAACCGCTACTGCAGATGGTGGAGCACCCAGAATTGGTCGAAGCGGCGCGGCGGATTTTGGACGCCGAAGAGGTACACGTGGGTGCCTGCGGCATCGGCGATGCCTCGAAGATTGTCAGCGCCGACGGCCGACCGCAGCGGCAGGTTCACTGGCACGTGGACGGTGGGCCGGAGGTGAAGCAGGTCTCTTTCCGCACTGCTCTTGATCGGCACGACGTCAGCAACGCGCCGCTGCGGGTGCTGCCCGGCAGCCAGCACCGTCCCCGCGAGGAGGTAGAGGCTGAATTGATGCAGTTTGAACTGGCCACTGGCACCCACGACGAGATTCCGACGCACTGCTTCGCTCGCCATCCTAGCGAAGTCGAGGTAGTCCTCGACCCTCGGTGGACTTTGGTGTGGACGCCCTCGTGTTGGCACGCCACCGGGGTGAAGACGGTTGCCGGTCCGCGCCGCGCCATGGGCTGGAACTACTTCCCACCGGGCGGCCGCAAGCGCGACTTGGCGGCACTGAAGCACTTGCATCCAGACTGGCCGGACTGGCCCGAGGCGCGTCAGCGTCTCTGGGGGTTGGTCGATTGACTCAGGAACCCGCTGACGGTTGCCAGATAACGTCGTCTAAGACAAAGGAGAAAAGGATACTTCCATGTCCGAACACATTACCATTCTCGGCGGCGGCAATACGGCATTTGCCACGGCTGCAAATCTGACCCTGAAAGGTTTTGATATTACGCTTTGCGAATTGCCAGAATTTGGGTACACGCTCGATCCGGTGCGCGACCAAGGCGTGATTCATTTGGTGGGGGTCGAAGAGGTGGGGCCGGCAAAAGTTCACTGCATGACCACGGATATTGAAGCGGCGCTGAATGCGTCCGACTTGATCCTGTTAATCGTGCCGGCGTATGCCCACAAACCATTTGCCATTGCCTGCGCCCCCTATCTCAGACCCGAACACATGGTCGTGCTGATGCCGGGCACATTGGGCACATTGGAATGGGCGACGCTATTGCGCGCCCAAGGAGCAGCAGACATCGCGCTGGCGGAGGTGGATACCGCGCCGTATGTGTGTCGGAAAACAGCGCCGGATACCGCGACGATTTGGGGTACTGTGACGGGCTTGGGCTTGGGGGTATTGCCAGCAACAGCAACAGAGCGCGTGTGCGCTCGGCTGTCGCCGCTGTTCCCGGGCATTCAGACCTATCCCACTGCGATGGCCTGTGGTTTGTCCGCGATGAATCCGGTCGTACATCCTGCGGGTGTGTTGATGAACGCAGGACGAATCGAATATGCGCACGGTGAGTTCTATTTCTACGAAGAAGGGGTATCCCCATCGGTAGCAAAGACGATCATGGCTGTGGATGCAGAGCGGCGAGCCATCGCAACAGCTTTGGGTTACGATCTCATAGCGGCCGATGAAGCGTTTTACCGCGCGGGTTTTGGCCCTCGGGGGGATTTGTGGGCAACGATTAATGGCAGCCGAATGCTCACGCAACTCAAAGCGCCTGGGTCGCTCGAGAGCCGTTGGCTCAGCGAGGATATTCCATACGGTCTTTCAACTTGGCACGATGTGGGCGCGCAATACGGCGTGGACGCGCCTTTGATGCGCGGGTTAGTGGATATCGGGTCCGTGGTGATGGGGGCTGATGGATGGGCCACGGGGCGGAGTGTGCGCGAACTGGGCATTGAGGGCATGGATTTGGATACCTTAAATGCGTTTTTGCAGACGGGTTCTGCACCGTGAAAGCGGGCGATTGGCTGGTCGGACTGGCCCGAGGAGCGGCAGCGTCTCTGGGGCCTGATCGATTGACGGCGGGGCTAAGAACTATATTTGGTCAAAGACGTCTTCTAGAGTGGCGGCGCTTTTTAGGCGCTTGAAGGGGAGGGTCGATAATTCCGTCACAGGAGGAATCCCTATGTCATATCAATTCCCAATCCGTTTAATCGCCGGCTCCTTGGCCGTTCTCGTCGTCTGTGCTAGCTATGGGGCCGAGCAGCGCTACTCTCCCCAAGAACTGGAAGCGGCGAAGGCGAAGTTGAGGGCACACAATCGGCTGTGGTCGTTCCAGGCAGGAGCCATATTCGGCCAAGAATGGATGAGCCGCGCGCCTGAAGACGCCGAGTTGCGGGCGCTCTACGCGCGTCAGTTGCACGGACAGTTGTACGGATATCGAGAGATCCAAGAGCAAGCCGACGCGATCTTGGAACGGGAGCCGGATAACCCGTGGGGGCTCTACGCCCAAGCACTCGCGTTTCTGGCGGACCGGAGGCACTCCAAGGCAGCCGAGTCTAGCTTGCGCGCCTGGAGGCTGCTGCCCCAGCCGGAGTTCGCCGCGACGCACCTTCAGGCGCTTCGCCCCAAAGACGTAGAAGAGGGGGTGGCATTTCTGGACTCTCTGGATGCGGCGACACTCCAGCATCCCGAGGTCCTCCATGCCCGCGCGGAACTCGAGTACTGGGCACAGTACTCGCTGGAGGATCCCACCTATGCGGACACGAGCTTCGCTACCTTGGCCACGCTGCGAGCGCGTTGGCCCGATCACGTCAGCGGCTACCTTCGGGCTGCGGAATATCTATACCGGGCCAATAAGCCGCAGGAGGCGCTCCCGCTGATCGAAGAGGCCATTCGCCTCTCACCGGGCTCTACCGAGGTGCGCGATTGGCACTGGCATATCCTCAACAAGACGGACCTGCTCCCCGCCGACGAGCGACGCCCCGCTATTGAGGCCAGCATCGCCGAGTACCGGAAGGCGGCCCCAGAGACCGTACGCGGCCTAGCCCTGCTCACCACGACCTATCGGAGCGTACTAGAGGACGAAGAAAAGGCGGCGGAGTTTGAGGCGAAGTTGATGGCGCTAGCTCCCGCGAGTCGCCATGCGTCGTGGATCTACCAAGAGAAGTTCCAACGGGAGACCCAACGATTACAGCCCGAGCTCGACCGCATCAAGCGCGAGCATGGCGAGGACTCGCAGGAGTACCAAGACCAGCTTCGTCTCGTCCGCGACGCAGCCTATCGGTTCTTAGACAAGCCCCTCTACGACGATAGTTTCCGTGGGCAGGCGTACATAGATCTCTTCTATGCCCTCAGCGCCATGAACCCGATTCCGGCCGAGGAACTCGCCGATGCGGTGCGCGGATTGGTCCGCTACGAGCGACTCAACCCGCACATAACGTACTCTACAGCTCCTATCTCGATGGCTGACCACACGCCTTACGCCGAGGAGGCGGCAGAACTCGCTCGGGGCGGCATCCAAGCCATGATCGATAAGGCCGAAGAGAGGAGGTGGGAGGAGGATAGCCTGAACTACTACTTGAGCCTCGTCCACGACGCCATCGGGTGGGCTAGCTACAAAGCAGGTCGCGTCGAGGAGGGCCGCAACGAGCTTGAGCAGGCGCTGGAGCTCTCGGAGAGCAACACTAGTGTCCTCTACCACCTAGGCCAGGTGTTCGAGCACATGGCAACCGAGGCTGAGGCGGCTCTGCAAGAGCGAGATTCCAAGACGATCGTTTTGAGGACTGAGGACGAGGCTCAGGACGCCGTTGAGGCGGTCCGCAACTGGCTCGACAAGGCGGAAGAGTCCTACATCGCCGGCCTCGAGGCCAGAAGCTGGGGGGAAAATCCCTGTCAGGAGGCGCTAGAAGCGCTGTACGAGCGCCGGCACGGCTCGCGCGAAGGGCTGGACGAGTATCTCGTTGCGTTTAGCGAGCGGGACAGGTCCCGAAGACGCGAGCGGATTTTGGAATCGCGGCTCGATACGGCTCGCATCTACGAACCGTTCGCCCTCCCCAAGCTCGACGGAGAGCAGGTTGATTCCGCTGATCTCGAGGGCAAGATCGCCGTTCTTCATTTCTGGGGGACTTGGTGTGGCCCCTGCGTCATAGAGCTACCCGAGTATCAGAAGTTCCACGCGCGCTATCTCGACGACCCCGCAGTGGAAGTGGTCTCCATCAGCAACGACAAATCGCGCGATGTACTCGACAGGTTCATGGTGGAGAATGAATACGATTTTACGGTCTTGGTGGACGATGGATACGTGCAAAAGGCCGGTGTCAATGGTTTCCCTACGACGTGGTTTGTCGATGGCGACGGCTATATCCAGTTTGTCCAAATGGGGGGGAGCAGCGACTCGCATCTGGAGGAAGAGTTCGCATGGATCGTCGAGGCGCTGCGCGGTGCCGACGGGGGCCATTAGGCCAGCTTTTGCACGCTTGATCTGACGGAATTCGGTCTCGGTACAATCGGTACAATATGAAGCGCAAAACAGCCTATAACTCTTTGGTGTGCATTGCCGTCCTTCAAGTTGGCATGCTGGTTCTGGCTGTGGTTCGCGTCGCAGCGCCAGCGCCTCCAGAGCATCCCTCTCTTAGGGTTCAGCAGGGGCAGGCGATTGCGGTGACGGAGATCCCGGTTTGGGGAGATAGGGAGCTCCTTCTCGGAGGAAGAGTACACGAGGTCGAGCCCGCGGCCCACCGGGTGGCCGTCTATATCCGCGTTGGCGGTGGCTGGTGGACCAAGCCGACGTTCGCCGAACCGGCAACTGTCATTGAGCCGGACGGCACTTGGACGTGCGATATCGCAACCGGGGGACTCGACCACGAGGCGACCCGCATCGTCGCGTTTCTGATCTCTGCCGACGACTCTCCGCCCCTGATGCAAGGTGAGAGTGAGTTTCCGACCGTACTGTCTCAATCCGTTCTCGACGAGGTCCAGGTGGTGCGCACCTACCGGCGACGCATCGACTTTGCCGGTCTTCAGTGGCACGTAAAGACCGGCTCCGCCCCCTTGGGTCCCGGCCCCAATCTCTTCACCGACGGAGACGATGCAGTTTGGGCCGATGGCGAGGGTCTCCACCTCACACTGGCGCAGCGCGAAGCAGGTTGGCAGGCGACCGAAGTCATCTCCGACAAGACCTTTGGCTACGGGACCTACCGCATTTCGCTGCGCGCGGCCGCCGAGGATTTCGATCCCCGCGTAGTGTTTGGTTTCTTCACGTGGGACGACTTGGCGTCCGAGCAGAGCTATCGCGAGATCGACATTGAGTTGTCTTATTGGGGAGTTGCTGGCGGGCCGAATGCTCAGTTCGCCGTTCAGCCATACACGCTCCCGGGGCATCGCTACCAATTCGATGCCCGCTACGGAGATCGCGAATCGATCCATACTTTTACTTGGGCACCAGACCGCATTGACTTCGCGAGCATCGCCCGTGGAACCGGCGAGTCTGTTGAGCAGCGTTGGTCTTTTCATGGAGATCGCGTCCCAGAGACCGGAGCCGAGCAAGTGCGCATGAATCTGTGGCTTCTGAATGGGGAGGCACCGGCTGATGGCCGCGACGTCGAGGTCGTCGTCACCTCTTTCAGCTTTGAACCACTGGCACTGGCGACAGCGATTGCCGGTGAGCGCGATGCCACTCCCACCGCGATCTCGCTGGAGAACTATCCCAACCCTTTCAACGCAGCCACCGCCCTGCGCTACAGCGTCCCAACTCCAGCGCACGTTCGTCTGAGCATCTACAACATTGCGGGTCAGCGCGTGGCGACGCTGCTGGACGAGGGCCGACCAGCGGGAGCGTATCTGGTCCGCTGGTCAGGAGTAAATGACACAGGAGCGCCCCTAGCGAGCGGGGCCTACGTAG
Source organism: Candidatus Latescibacterota bacterium (assembly GCA_022820705.1). Lineage (GTDB taxonomy): Bacteria > Latescibacterota > UBA2968 > UBA8231 > UBA8231. The sequence goes on from JAJEEZ010000435.1 coordinate 5,890, forward strand.
CCCGCCTCTTGGTTGGCAAGAACGCGTTCGTTCGACGGATGCTGCTGGTGCGGTAAGTTACTATGCCGAAGATATTCACCTACCGTACGGGATTTGGTTCCGACGATGTTGGCAAACGTTAAGCTACAGGGAGGATAAACGACCATGTGGAGCGAAAGACAATTGGAAACCTATCGCGAGCAGGGGTTTCTGGTACAGCGCGGACTGATCCCGCCGGATCAGATCGAGCGATTGCGCTCAGCGGCCGATGAGATGATGTCTGAGCAGGCCGATAACCCGCCGGAGGTACACGTGGTACGCGAAAAAAGCGGTCCGGTGCGCTCGGTGTTCTGCATGCACCGCAATGTGCAGCCGTTCCGAGCGCTGTGCCGGTCGGAGCCGATCGCCGGGCCGATCAAGCAAATCTTTGGGGACGACGCCTACATCTTCCACAGCAAGCTGAACTACAAGGAGTCATTCGAGGGCACTGTGTGGCTCTGGCACCAGGACTACGGCTACTGGCGCTATGACGGCGTCGACGATCGGTTGGCCTCCGCGCTGGTCATGTTGGGTCCGAACACGCGCAACAACGGCAGCATCGCGCTGGTGAAGGGTTCACATCGCTGGGGCGTGCTGGATCACTACAGCGACGAGATCACCACCAGCTACAAGCAGTGGTGCATCACGCCGGAGGCGCTGCGCGAGCACATCACTGATGAGTCGATGATCATTCCGATCGAGGGCGATGCTGGCGACGTCTGTTTCTTCGACTGCCGGATCGTGCACGGCTCGAACCACAACTTCTCACCTGCGCAGCGCTACAGTCTGATCTACGCCTTCGCCGCCATCGACAATGTGCCGAGCGGCGTCGAGAGTCCTCGTCCCGATTGGGTGGTGGCGCGCCAGTTCGAGCCTGTTACCGCTGAGCTGCCGGAACTAGCAGCGGGTACATTCTAGGGAGGCAAAGAGGAAATAGCATGGCAAAATTCTGGTTTAACAGGATGGCCGAGCACTGGATGGTGCCGCAGCGGCTCGATCTGGTCGAGCACGTGCGGCGGGGTCGGGTGCAGTTGGTGCAGATGGGGACGTACGGCCCCATGTTCTACGGCCTAGCAGACGATGCGGAGGTCGAGCGCAGTTGGGCGGGCATGCCCCGCATTGGCATCGAGGAGAATCTGGCCTTGGCTGGCGATCTTATCCCGCGCGTCCAAGAGGCTGGAGCCAAGGTGGTGGGGCAGTTGAGCATGGGCTGGATCTATGGCGATCACGAGACGGGCAAGGGGTTGTTTGGCAATTGGGCGCGGATCTGGACCGAGGATTTATTGGGCCCGCCCCCCTGCGATGAGGTGGCCGTGGCCCTACAGCGCACAGTTGATGGGGAACTGCGCTGCTGGCCCATAGAGGGTAGGCCGTACCGGACTTATAGCGGGTGTATGTGCAATCCCCATTGGCTGGCTCTGTTGAAGCCCATGGTCAAAAAGGCCATTGAACTGGGCATGGACGGCTTTAACGCGCACCACAATTTCGAGCAGTTCTGCCAGTGCGCCCATTGTCGCCGCTATTTGCTGGAGCATTTGGCCCGGGAATTCAGCGACGACGAACTGCAGCGCGGGCTCGATCCAGCCGGGCCGCCGGCCACGGCCGAATACAGCGCCCCCATAGCCGTGCGCACTGCCGCGCCGCGGGATTTGCGCCAGCGAATCGAGCGCTTGCTGGCTCAGTTGGTGTACCGGCGGCGCAAGGAATTCTTCGACGAGTTGTTCGTGGACTACGGCCGCGCCCTCAAGCCGGATTTACTACTGGCCCAGTGGTACCACAAATACGATCTGTCGGCCTGGGACGAGCGCTGCCTGTTGCCGGAGGAGGATTGGGCCCGGGGCGAGGATTATATCTGGTACAGCCAAGGTGGCAACAAGAACTTCAGCAATGTGGCCCAGGGGCACCTGGGCGATACGGGCTTGTCAGCGCGCTATGCGTACGCCATGAGCGGGGGCAAGCCCATGGTTCTCAACAAGTACGACGGCCACCGTTTGCGCCTGTCCATCGCTGAGGCGGGAGCCAACCACAGCGCGGCACTGGCCTTTCACTGGGGCCAAGACGCCAATAGCGATTACGCCCTAGACGATTACATGGGGCCGGTGTGCCGCTATCAGCGTTTTTTGGCCGACCACCAGGCATTGATCCATCCGGCCCGTCCTTGGTCGCAAGTGGGCTTGGTGTACCCGCGCCGGGCCGAGCTGGAGCAGGAGGCGGACTGCGTGGAGCCGCTCAAGCAATTGGGGCGCTATATGGAGGATGGCCACATGTTGTTCGACATGATCTTGGAGGACCAACTGGTAGCCAAGGGCGATGGGTACGCCGCGCTGGTGTTGCCCGGAATCGAGCGCCTGACAGCGGCCGAGGGTGCTTTTTTGCGGCGCTATGTGGCCGGTGGCGGCAAGGTGGTATTCGCCGGTGCAACCGGGGATTTGGATGTGGACGGGACGCCGCATGCAGCGGGTTTGTTGGCCGATTGGCAGAGCGAGGTGCCGGCAGGGGTGCAGTACCTGGGCAAACGGACATGGGGGCCGGAAAAAGTGGTGCTGCGCTCCGAGCAGGAGGTGCCGGTCTATCCGGTGGCCCAACGAGACGAGTTGGGACGGCAATTCCTCAAGGGCTTGCAGGACTTGCTCGGAGCGGCGTGGCTGGAGACGGACGCGCCGTGGTTCGTGCGGGTGCGGGCCTGGCAACCGGACGGAATCGAGGCAGTGGTCTTGCACTGGGTCAACTATCGCCAAGATGAGAGCAGCGATATCGAGGTGCCGCAGCCCGTCGGGCCGCTGCAGGTGAGGCTGGCGGTGCCGGATGGGCAAAGGGTGGAGCGGGTTGAATGGCTTTATCCAGAGCGAGAGGAGGCCGTGGTTTTGCCGCACCACAGGCGCGCCGGACGAGTGTATTTTGAGGTGCCGAGTTTGATCGTCTATGGGCTGAGCGTGGTATATTTGGACTGACTATTCCTTATTGTCTCCGGATCCAACTCCAGAACGGATTGTCGCGTTGGTGACCCGAGGTATTCGACTTTCATCTGGGCAAATTACGAATCGCGGAAACAGGCTGGTCGGCGTCTGAGCAAGCCTTGTTCCCAGTACCAGTTGATCGTCTGCGTCAATCCTTCCTCTTGGTCTGTGTAGGCTAGGCCCAACTCAGCGGTGGCACGGCTTCCGTCGGCGCGGAAGCCATGTGCGGTGAGGCGGTAGGTTTCCCACGACAGGACCGGTGGTCTGCGGGTCAGGAGCGAAAGAGCCTCACCGCCGAGCGCGTAGGGTGCGGCCAGTGGAGCGGGAATGGTCGGCGGTGACCAGCGGCCGGCCAAGCGACAGACCAGTCGGCCGAGCTCTGTCAATTTGCCGACCGTGCCTGCGAGTATATAGCGCTCTCCGACTTGGCCATTTTCAGCCGCCAGCACGTGTCCCCGAGCCGCGTCGTCAATGTACACCAAGCTCATCCAGCTAGGAAAGAGTGCGGGGACCCGACCATTGAGCAGGCTAATGATGAAGCGCCCGGTGGGTTTGCGGTCGCCCGGACCGTAGATGGCAGCGGGCTGGACGCAGACGAGCGGCACTCCTTTTTCTCCATACGCGAACGCCACCTGCTCGGCTGCGCGTTTGGCCTTTTCATAACGCGAGAGGAAGTAGCCGCGATGAACCGTTGTTTCGGAGGCGACTTGGCCTTTGGCCTCGCCAATGCAGACGGCGGTACTGGTATAGACGACCTTGGCGACGCCGACTGTCAACGCCGCTTCCATGGCGTTGCGGGTTCCCTCGGTTTCAGTGGTCAGGAGTTCGGCCTCGTCCAAGCCCCACAAGTCGTAGAGTGCTGCGGCGTGGAAGAGAGTGTCGCAACCTGCGAGCGCGGCTTCGATGCTGGTGCGAATGAGGATGTCACCGCGGGCGATTTCGACGCCTAGGTTCTCCAACGTCTCGGTCTGACTAGTGGGCCGCGCCAGCACCCGGACGTGAGCACCGCTAGCGACGAGGGCGCGGACCAAGGCCCCGCCGACAAAGCCGGTGCCGCCGGTGACCAACGCCCGCATTAGGCGGCGGCTTCGGCCCCGAGATGTTGGCGCAGAAAGACGCGCAGTGGAACGTCCTCATCGGTGGGCGAGGTGTAACCGTAGCCGCCGGTAGGCGCGTACCCCAGTAGCTGACGGCGAATCGGGTCGGAGCGCTCAAAAAGGTGTTCGACGGTCTGGTCGTCGCGGGGGCGGAGCCAGCGATACGAGTACCCGTAGAAGAGCACCTTGCGGGGGATAGCGGAGACGTTGGAACTGGCCGAGTGCCAGATCCGGCGGTCGAAGAGCACGGCCCCGCCCTGCGGCACTAGCACGGGGACGGCGTTGTGGGGCAAGGAGCCGTCGTCGGGGATCTCGTACGCGTCCAGCAAATGGCTGCCGGGCACGACCCAGAAGTTGGCACGGCCTGCTTCTGAGCAGTCGCTGAGGAAATAAGCCATCTTGACCGAGATCCGCGGCCGGGGACTGGACTCGATCTCGTGGTTGACGCGGTCCGAGTCTTGGTGCCAGCCCTGCATCTCAACTTGGCTGTTGCCAAGCTCGGCGGCAGGGCTGTAGGCAAGGACGGTGTGGTAAATCTGGATATTCCAGCCGAGTGTTCCCCAGATTTTGGGCAGTGCTTGGGGCCAATCGACCAAGTCTAGGTAGCGCTCGTCGCGCCAAACCATGTCGCGGACGGTCAGCCGGTCGTAGGGGCCGACGCCGCGCTTTTGGCGTTCCTCCGCGTCAATCCGGTCAGAGACTTCCACGAGTGCGTCAACCACGTCGGGAGGCAGCATCTCGTCGAAGACGAGGTAGCCGCGCTGGGCAAACTCTAGGCGTTCAGCCTCGTTCAACGCGTACTGCAGGCAAGAAGCATCCATGGAAGCCCCATCCAAGCGGCGTGCCATTGAGCCGCGAACTACAGGTCGTACCCAACTTCGCCGTGCTCGCCCACGTCGAGCCCGCTGGTCTCGGTCTCTTCATCTACTCGCAGGCCGCTGACTAAGTCGATGACCTTGAGAATGATAAACGAGACGATAAAGGTGTAAATGGCTGCGCCGATACCGGCGAAGGCTTGGATGCCAAATTGCTTGCCCATGTTGAGGCCCTCGACGGTGCCGCCCAAGGAGGTCGAAGCGAAGAAGGACACCAGCAGAATCCCGACCAAGCCGCCGAAGCCGTGAACCCCTACTACGTCGAGCGCGTCGTCGTACCCGCAGGTGCGCTTGAGCCAAGTGGCGGCCCAATAGGCGACGACACCGGAGCACAGGCCGATGGCAAAAGCGCCGAGCGGCCCCACTGTACCCGAGGCCGGGGTAATGGCCGCTAGCCCGGCGATGGCGCCGGTGGCAAAACCGAGCGCACTGGGTTTGCCGTTTTTGATCCACTCGATAAAGATCCATGTCAGCGCCGCGACGCTGGGCGAGATTTGGGTGACCACGACCGCCATAGCCGCCTGCCCATTAGCCGCCAAGGCACTGCCGCCGTTGAAGCCGAACCACCCCACCCAGAGCATGGCCGTACCGACGAGGTTCATGGTCATGTTGTGCGGGGGCATGGGCTGCTCGGGATAGCCGGTACGCTTGCCGACGAGGATCGCGGCTACTAACGCGGCTGCCCCAGCGGTGATGTGGACGACGATGCCGCCGGCAAAGTCAAAGACGCCCATTGCGCCGAAGTAGCCGCCTTCTCCCCAGACCATGTGCGTGATGGGCAGATAAACCAAAACGCACCACAGCCCACTAAACCACAGCACGGCCGAAAACTTCATGCGCTCGGCAAAGGCACCGACAAAAAGCCCAGGGGTAATAATGGCGAACGTCATCTGGAAGACGAAGAAGAGCAATTCCGGGATGGTGCCCGAGAGGCTATCTACGGTGACGCCGCTGAGAAAGGACTTGGACAGGTTGCCGATAAAGGGGTTGCTGGCCGTAAAGGCCAAGCTATAACCGAAAATGGTCCACAAGACAGTAATCAGGGCCGCAATTCCAAAGCAGTGCATAAAGACCGAGAGCACATTGCGAGTGCGGACCAGACCAGCGTAAAACATGGCCAAGCCGGGGATCATCATAAAGAGGACCAAGCCGGTGGAAATCAGAATCCAGGCCGTGTCGCCGGTGTCGAGAGCGTCTTGGGCAAAGGCAGTATTGGGAACTGCGAGAAAGATAAAAGCTAGCAGGGCGAGGAGGCCCCACTTTTTGCGAATCAGCATGTCGAACCCCCTTTTAGGTGCGAACTAGGTGGAATGCGTGCGAGAGTAAGTCTTATAAATAAGAAAATTTAGGCCCTCGCCCAAGCGTTGATCGCAAAGTTGTCAGATTAAAACGACAAAAATGGCGGGAAAGGGACGTAATTTTTCAGCGAAAGGCGCGGCGTTAGTGGAGTAATAGTTCGCGAATCGCCTGTTGTCGATAGGCAAAAATGAGTTTGAATAGGGGCAAACCGATTGCGCTCAACGGCCAGTTTAGGCGGCATGGCCGCGAACGATTTGGTCCATGACTTGGCTGGTGCGGGCGGCACTTGCTCCGGTACTGGGGCATTCGCCCCGGCCCAACAGGGCATCGACTATCGTCTGGATCAGAGGCTGCTGGACGTGTTGGGGTGGGTCGATGGCGAAGGTTTGGGTCCCGGCGTTGGTGGTCAGTTCGACCGGAGTGAAGGCGAACGTGGAGAAGGCGATCCGGCCCTTGTCGCCGCCGATGTCGATCCGGTCGCAGCGCTGGTCGGCGGCGAAGTTCCAAACTCCCGCGCCGAGTGCGCCGGACTCGAAGGCAAAGCTGGCGGTGACGGCATCTTCGGCACGGTAGAGCCCGGCTTGGTTGGTCGCGTGGCCCGAGGCGTGAGCGATGGGGCCGAGTAGAAAGTCGAGGAAGTCGAGCTGGTGTGAGGCTAGGTCGAAGAAATAGCCGCCGCCCGAGATTTCTGGGACGACGCGCCAAGGCAGGTCGTCGGAATTCTCTGACGCGGGTTGGCAGAGCGCGATGGAGGCGAAGCGCACTGCGCCGATGGCCCCTTCCTCGACTAGCGACTGGACCTTGAGGAAAGCGGGCAGAGCACGGCGGTAGTAGGCGACGAAAAGCGGCACCCCGGCCCGGCGGCAGGCGTCGATCATCGCTAAGCACTCGCCGTGGTTGCGGGCCATTGGTTTTTCGACGTAAACAGGTTTGCCGGCTTGGGCAACTTGGGCGGTGTAGTGTCCGTGGGTGTCGGGGGGCGTCGCGATATAGACCGCATTGACGTCTGGGTCGGCGATGAGTGCGTCGGCTTGGTCGTACCACTTGGGCACGTCGTGGCGCGCGGCATAGTCGCGGGCCTTGTCCGCGTTGCGGCGCATGACCGCCATCAGTTTGGAATTGCGCGTTTTGTATAGAGCGGGGCCGCTCTTTACTTCTGTAACGTCGCCGCAGCCAATGATACCCCAGCGAATTGTATCCATGAAACGTTCTCCAGACTAGCGTGGTTAGGCGGCCTGTTGGACGATGGCGAGCAGGCCGTCGCCGTATTTTTCGGCTTTGGCCGGGCCGATGCCGTGTGCCAGCTTGAGTTCTTCGAGGTTGGCGGGCCGCAGCAGGACGATATCGCGGAGCGTGCGGTCGCTGGCGATGACGTAGGGAGGAACCTTTTCGCGGCGGGCCAGCGTCATGCGGTGATGGCGCAGTGCATCGAAGAGGGCTTGGGCTTTTTCGTCGAGTTCCTCGCCGGAATTGGGGATTTGATGACGGACGTGCGCGGTGCGGGCTGCCGGGAGCGGGGCCGACTTCGGCGGCAGCAGCAGGCGTGCGGGCCGCTCGGCGTGAATGACTTGGCGTCCTTCCTCCGTGAGGACCACGACCGGCCGCTCGCCGCCGGAAAAATCGACCCAACCGGCCGTGACCAGCCGGCGCAAAAGCTGCAAAAGCCAGCGTTCAGAATGTTCCTTGAGGATGCCAAAGGTCGGGGTTCGATCTAGGCCGTCGCGTGCAAGGCGGGCGTCCGTGGTGCCGCGCAGGAGCTTGGTCGCCATTTGGATGCCGTAGCGTCCTTGCAGACGGGCGACCGCGCACAGGGCTTTGCGCACGGTGATGGTGACTTCCGTGGAGTCACCCGCCTCGGCATGGGAGAGATTGCGGCAGACGTCGCAGCGGCCGCAGCCCGCAAGCGTTTCCTCCTCGTCGCCGAAGTAGCGCAGAATAGCGTCGTGGCGGCAGGATCCGCCCTCGCTCCAGCGCATCAGTTCCAAGAAGAGATTCCACTTGTGCTGGACCACCGCTTGGTCGGGGGCGCGGCCGTTGGCATCGCTTTCGATTAGGTGGCGTCGCAACGGCATGTCGCCGGGGGAGACCAGCAGCAGGCAGGAGGCGTCTTGGCCGTCGCGCCCGGCGCGGCCTACTTCCTGATAGTACGCTTCAATCGAACTGGGCGGGGCTAGATGGGCAATGGCGCGCACATCGGCGCGGTCGATCCCCATGCCAAAGGCATTGGTCGCCACCACGATTTGGATTTGGTCTTCGATGAAGGCGCTCTGCACGGCGTCGCGGTCTGGCCCTGTCATACCCGCGTGATAGGCGGCCACCTGCCAGCCAGTTCCTTGCAGACGGGCGGCTTCTTCCTCGGTGCTCTTGCGGGTAGGGGCATATACGATGGCGGTGCCGGGCTTTTGGTCGGGCGCACCGAGTGCTTCGGCCAGCAGCGCATCAATCCGCTGGCGGCGCTCGGCCGCGCTGTTGATTTCGGCGACTCGCAGCGAGAGGTTGGGCCGGGCAAAGCCGCGCACTAGCTGGGGGGTGTCGCTCGGCAGCCCGAGGCGCTCGAGGATTTCGTCGCGCACCACTGGCGTGGCCGTGGCGGTACAGGCGAGGACCCGACAGTCGGGCAGTTCGCGGATCAGTTCGCCAATCTGCAAGTACTCGGGCCGGAAGTCGTGGCCCCACTCGCTGATGCAGTGGGCTTCATCTACGGCAATGAGCGAGCACTTGATCTGGCTTAGGATAGCGCGGAAGCCGGAGTAGCTCAGCCGCTCGGGCGCGGCATAGACCAGCTTGTACTGGCCTTGGGCCACTCCGCTCATGCGGCGGCGCAACTCGTCGCCATCGAGGGTCGAGGATAGGTACGTGGCGGCGAGGCCGCGACGCTGTAGTGCTTGGACTTGATCGTGCATCAGGGCGATGAGCGGCGAGACCACTAAGGCCGTGCCCGGCAGGAGG